>JAOMYS010000036.1 GCA_028372485.1 Rickettsiaceae bacterium
ACGATAGACCATTGTCGCTCTTATATTGCATTGCTTTGTCAATATCTCGCTGAGTAATTGGAGCTTCGGCTTCCATCACTTTATTATTCTTCGGCGCTTTAGCCTCATTTTCCCTTCTGGCCTCCTCCATTCTGACTTTAAATATATTTTCTGATTCCCTGAACTTTCTCTTCATCTCTGAGCGGCTTGAGCCGCCTCGATCTTTTGCTGGATTATCCCTTTGCTCCTCTTGGCCGACTTCTACTCGCTCTATCTGCTTTAATATTGATGGCTCAAATGCCTTGGCTACAGCACTAGCCCCATCTTGCTTTAAAACATCATTAAAGTCTCCTTCCTTCTCTGGTCTAACGATTTCTACGAATGCACCTTTTTCCTCTAGAGCTGATTTAGCAGACTCTATGGTTTTGTCTGTAATAGAGTTCTTGCCATCATTATCAGCGGCAATTATTATTTTTTGTCCTTGTATAGGCTCGTAATTCTTGATATTGCTAATACCGAGGGAGCATAGTGTTTTCATCTTAGTGTTAGTAGTGGTTTTATGTTTTTCGCTATGCATCCTCATAGCCTGCTTAACCGATAGTCCAGTCTCTAATCCTTCTGCTATTATTGTGATATCTGCTTGCTTTGTATTTTCTGGGTTATTCTTATTGTCGTTGTTGTTACTATTAATGATGTTATCATCTTTTCCTGCGCCGATAGTTCCAAGATCTACAAATGATCCGCTAATAGTTCCAAATGACTTCTTTGGGACGGATATATCAGCTTTACCATTTGTTTCCTTGTTTAAAGAGATGTGCTGACCTCCCGTGATGTTGCCATCTTTATCTCTACTAAACGCTACTAAGGCTGGTAAGTACTCTTTGTTTTCTCTGTCGTATATTCCAGTGGTTCTGATATCAGGACTAAGACTAGCGTCTATGGATCTTGTTTTGCTTAAATAGCGATGAGCAATAGTTCTTTCTCCTATGTCTTTGCTTCTTTCGTATAACTTCTGTACATATGCAGACTTAGCTACCGCCTGCTTTTCTTGCTCAAGTAACTCTTGTTTTGTTTTTTCCTCTATTTGCTCTTTTGATACATTATCTACCCTCAGATTGATCTTCTGCCCTGGCATCATTCCGACCATACTCCTTAAATACTCGGCGGAGTTCTTGAAGTCGCCATATCTAGCCTCTCCTGCTAGGCGGAACATGTCGCCACCTTCTCCCCGTGCAAAGTCGTACCAAGTGCCAGCTTTCTCTCCTGCGATCTTAACAGTTAGCTTGCCGCGGTCACCGTAGCGGAGTTCATTTTTGCTTGATAGTTTCTTGTTTGGCTCTCCGAGTAAATCTCTCGTGATTTGTTCTGCTTTAAATCTCACCCTATCTTTTAGCTCTAAATGTTCACTATCCCATAGCTCCTTTTGCGCTTGGTATAGTTCATGTTTTTTTAGATTATGACCAGAATCTGCTTTTGTGTTATAATAGTTATTACTACTGGTAGTAATATTCTTAGTCATAGGTGGAGTATTTTTGGTACTATGCGTGCTCTGCCTATGACTCAAGGATATATTATCATTACCTCGTTCTTTTGTACTTTGCTCCTTTGTACTTTGATCTTTTATATAAAGAGCAGAATGCTTCTTAATATTCTTCCACTCATTCTTTTTTAAATGGTTGTAGATATGAGTTACTGTTTTATTTCCGCTTTTATCATAAACCTCGCGTTCTGATCCAAAGCTTGCAAGTCTGTATGCAAGCTCGTTTCTGCTTTGTGATGCACGCCTGAACTCAGGATATTTCTCATGCTTACTCAGGTGAGTCTTTTTTGTCTTTAGGATATCTACCCACGAGTCCTTAGCTGCTTTTTGATACTCTCTGTATTTAACTAAATCCTCATTCTCCTTTACTTGTATTTCCTCATCACCACTCCACCTTTTTACGTCATCCAGCGTGATCTTTGCATGAGATGCATAGATTCTAACATTATCCCAGTTGCCTCTTGCCTCTCCCGCCATTTCTTTTAAGTTGCTTTTGATTTGCTTATACTTACCAAAACTAGGATGCTTGATTAAATCATGCTTTCCAGCCCTGATATCCTTTTGCATGAAGCTCCAGAGTTTGCGCTTCTCGTCGCTTGTCTTCTGCATGGAATATACAAGTTCTAAATCTGGATTACCTTTAAAGTCATGTGCTGTCATTTTCCACCTCTCCTCTATCTTCTGATGTAGCTGGGTTTCTTCTGGGTTGTTGGTCTTGATCCCCCCAACCATGTCAGTTCCATTTAAATATTCTTTAGACGTATAGATAATTAGATTTCTCTTATGGCGAGTGAAGGCAACATAGGACTCACTAGATCCTATTTTTGCGCCCCGGGTATTTGATGCAAAGAAGTGATTATCACGCTCTACGTTTTTTCCTTGAGAGCCATTGATGGTGATTGCGTAACCAAGCTGCAGGGAGCTGTAGCTTTCTAATTCTATCTCCGTCTTTTTGTCGCCCTCTCTTTCAATTGTCAGACTATTTGAGTCCCTATCATATGAGCTAATAACTCCAAGGCTTCCGTTATATACTTTCTCTCCAGATACCCCTTTGTTGAAGTTACTTGTAAATCTAACCCTGTCTCCTATATAGAATGTCTTTGGCTTTAAGGTATCATGTAGGAGATTATGGGCATCACTGCCTACCTCTAACCTCTCAAGCAAAGTATGAGCCTCGTTGTATGATATTTTGTCATCCTTTATTGGAATGATATTGCCTCTAATCTCGGAGAGTTCTTTTTGCATCTCACCCGAGGAAACTACTCTACCAAGGCTGCCATCACTGGAACTGGATGCAAATCCAGTAAGAACAGTGATACTCTTATCCTCTCCTATATTATTCTTACTTGTTTGGACTCTTTGCATCGCAATGTTCAAGTCCTCTACATCAGAGTTCTTGTATGCAATCATCATATGCTTGAATGATCCATCAACTGATATTTTAGCAGATACATCATGAACCATCATGAGCTTTGTAGAAAAGTCAGTCTCTCCTGTAACTAGTTGTCCCTTGGCATTATAAGACTCAATGCCTTCTTTTATCCTTCCAGATGCGAAGTGATCACTTGCCTGTATATCATCCTTATTCTTCTGGCGCATTACTTCAGTTAGTTTACTTCCCCCGTCAAAGAGAAGCCTGCTAACATCTGCCCTATCAATTGCTGATATCTGCCCTGGATCACCTACAATAATAACTTTTGATCCTTTTTCTGAGGCTCTTTCAAATAGAGGCTTTAAAAGACCACGAGACGCCATTCCGGCTTCATCCAATATCACAACTGTTTTGTCTGTTAACTCGTATTTGGCAGCTCTGTCTCTACTGCTCTTTCCTTTTTCTATAGACCTCCATTCTTTGCTTAGTTTAGATAGGGTAAATCCAGCATCCATATTCTTCCCAATCGAGTCATTAAGCTCACCAACGGCAGCTCCTTGGAATGATGTACCAATGACCCTATAGCCTTCTTTCTTATAGAACTCAGCAACGGAGCGAAGTGTCGTAGTCTTGCCCGTTCCCGCCTTTCCAATTAATGATCCGTATGCTTTGTCCGCTACCAAGGATATCGCAGCCTCTTTTTGCTCCTTGGAGAAGTTGTAACCCTGCTCTTCCTCTTGTTTTGAGATAATACTCCCTACTCTATCTGACCTAGTTCTTCCCTTGTATCCCATCAATCTATCAGAGAACAAAATAACACTCAGGATCGAGCCAAACTCCTTCTCCGCTAGCTTAGACTTTGCCTCTATTATCTTCTCCTCGAAAACAAGATCAGAGTTTGCAATATAGGAGTCTTTTCCTTTAAAGGATTCTCCTAGATTCTCAAGGTTAAATACTGACGCCAAACCCTTATCAAGTTCCTTCGCCCCAAAGGCTTTAGCGAGCGATGTAAGCGTATCTCCAGCTCGAAGGTTCTTTGGTAAGTCGCTGCCTAAGAAGTCAGACCTATCATTCCAAGAGATAACGCTGGATGATGTCATTGCCTCTAAGAACTCTTCCTTCATTCCAACCTTAGACATTAGCCACTTGTAACCTCCAGAGTCTTTGAAGATTTCATCTGCTAGCTTTAGCCTTTCTGCTTTTAGTTCTTTTAGCTCTTGCTTA
Organism: Rickettsiaceae bacterium; assembly: GCA_028372485.1. Classification (GTDB taxonomy): domain Bacteria; phylum Pseudomonadota; class Alphaproteobacteria; order Rickettsiales; family Rickettsiaceae; genus Megaera_A. The sequence continues at coordinate 4,116 of JAOMYS010000036.1, forward strand.
TCATCATTAGTCAGAGATTCTTTGTCTTGAAGAGCAATCTCCCTAACCTCTTTGGCAACCTCTAAGAACCCACCAAACTTAGAAGCTCTATCTATCAGGATTTCTGCATTGTCTTTGGTTATCAATTCCTCTAGCACGTGCCATGTTTGAGCATCCCCGCCAAAACGCTCCTTTGCACTCTTCTTTAATTCATCAATATTAAATACAGTCTTATCATCTATCAGAACTTTTATTAATTCCTCTGGGTCTTTTAAAAGGCTGGATGTATTTGCAGATAATATCTCTCTGTTCTCTAGGACTATTCTGGAGTTATCACCAAGCTCCGATGCATGCCATCCACGATGTTTTGTTGGCTCAATATCGATGCCACGGCTTAAGTATGATCTATGATCTACCCTAAAGTCATACCCCTTCTCTTGTGCATAATCATTTGTCGTATCTGCGATCGAATGACGCATCTCCTTTACCATGCCCCTAGAAAAACGATACTTGGATTTGCTAAACTCGCCACCCTCCACCTGTCTAAAGTTAGAGCTAAAGTGAACATGAGGATTACCTTCTTTATCGTGAAGTGCGTATTGTACTATTAAGTTTTTAGATCCAAATAACTCCCATGCTAACCTATCTGCAAGCTCTATGTTCTCCCCCAGAGAGAGTTCTTTTGGCAGAGATACTTCCCAAGTAGATGCAGTAGACGCTTCATTTAAAAACCTCTCTTTTGCAATTAAACTCCTTGCTTGTTTTTCAGGGTCTTTGTAATTACCGTATCTAGTTTCTGCTATTTTATCTTCGCATTTCTCTACAGCATTCCAGAGCTTCTCCGTGCTATTTAAATGCTTCATGCCCTCAGGTAGCATTATATTCTTATACGCTACATCTCCCTTTTTTCTGTAGTCAAAGCTCATACCAGTGCGATCATCGGTTGCTTTTTCTCCGCAAATATACGCAGCGTAAGACATGGCACATCTTGCGCCTGATCTTGAGATTACTTTTGCATTTGCGTGATATGTTGCCATTTAAAACTAGAACCTAATGCACTTTTTGTTGCTTAACCATGCTCTTTTGTTACGAATCTTTATCCAGTAAGAGCATTTTACTTATGTTAGCTACGTAGTATAGCTGTCTGCAAGACCGTACGCAACTTTTTTAAAAGTTGCATAAGTGCGCATTCAGAAAAAAGAGATTTCTTCATGACTATTGTGCTTACGCTATTTTTTATTGTTTTTTACAGCTTTGTTACCACTTTTTACTTCAATAGCAAGAAGAGTTGTGCTATTCTTTTAATCAGTTAAGCAATGTTTTTCTTGGGGCAAGAAAAACATTGCTGGTATGCAAATGCAAAAAAGAAAAGCGAGATTAGGCAGTGTCAGTGGATAAAAAAATAGAGCAGCTTTTAGAGAAAAAAAAGAAGATAGATAATGAGATCGAAGAACTAAAACTTAAGAACACAGAAAGCTTAACTAAGGCACTTGTTAAAGTTGCAGATATTGAAAAACTAGATACTGCTTTGATCTTGGGAGCTGTTTTAAAGGCGGTAGAAAATATCTCGGATGATGAAAAAGAGGTATTAGCAAAGGTGGGGAAAACCTTTCTCGGGAGATATAAGATTTCATCCCCTAAAAAAGCTAGAACAAACAAGAAATAGAACAACTAAAGCTATTAGTATACTCGAGGCAAAGCAGAAAAAGATGCAAAACGATATTAGAAAAAGTCATACTAGAACTAAAATACAGCTTGGTGGATTACTCTTAAAATCGGGATTAACTGAATTACTTGATATAGATCAAGGTGATGATTTGCAACTAGACTTTGAGAAAAAAGATAAGGCTTATATCTTGCTTGGTATTTTAGCTGATAGCTATAGTGGCGTTAAAGATGATACTTCCTTTGCGCATTTTTTGAGTAAGGGGAAGATGGTTGCGGGTGATTAAAGCTAGGAAAAATAAAAACAAAAATGAGAGGATCAAAATGAACAAATTTGATTTTATAGAGTATTCCGCAAATAGATATGGAATTGACTTTTCTACAGCCGAAACTTTCGTTGATATGTTTTCAAGCTGCCTGTCTGAATTACTAGATGCTGGGCAGTCTGTAGAGATTGATGGTGTTGGTGAGTTTGAGAAATTACCACTATTTCCAGATGGGGTAAATCATAACAACAATCTTGCGCTTGCAAAAATAGCAAAGAAGAAGCTTGTGAGTTTTAAAGCTAGCGAGTGTTTGACTAAAAATGTTGTATAACACTTTGGCAAATTACAGTATTTAAGAATGGCGTTATGTTTTAAAAAAGATGAGAGATTTTATCATGTTTACCTACAAGGCAATTTCTTTGGAGGGACTACGGTGATATGCAGCTGGGGAGTATTTGATGGCAACAGGGGTGGTTATAAATATATTTTCTGCGATAATCAGTATCAAGTAGATGATGAACTGAAAAAGATTACAAAGCTCAGGATATCCAGAGGATATACCTCTTATTAAATAATATGTTATAATTAAATATAGTTTAGATCGTGTCACCTAAATAAAGTTATATTTATGACAAATAGAAAGGGTATGAAGTTAACTCAAGGTCAGTTAGAAGAATTAAGGGTGCTAGCGCAGACGAAAAACCTAAATGAAATAGCTGATCATTTTCAGATGAGCAAGTTTGTTTTTAAAAGAATGAGAAAGGAGCAATCTGAGATAAATCAGATCTATAACAGCGTTGCCAAGGTTTATAGAGTTTTTAGCCCAGAGGAGATTCAAGAGTCTCATCAATTAGTACGAACATTAGCTGTAAGAGACGTGGCAAAGCACTTTAATGTCTCGTACCCCTTCTTTGAAAAGGCAAGAAAGCTACAACCAGAACTAGGCAAAGCAATATTAGATGGGATATCAGAAAGGAGAAGTGACTTTGATGTTAGTAAGAAGCAAAAGAAGCGCTTCGAGGACAAGAAGAAGCGGGAGCAAGAAATACTAGAGTCTGATTGCTTGTCAAAAAGAGCGCCAATTGACATCTCTCCAGAGGATGCCCTTAAGCGCTTTAACAGGTTGTGGCAAATAGAAAAAGCAAAGAGGCTAGTTAGTGATTTTTAATTTCAAATAACAGGTAGTGCTATATGGCTAAAACCAACACAAAGGAAGACACTATAAATAAATCATTATTGCTCAATTGGCTTAGCGTTTCAGATGAAAACATACCAGTAAGTGATTTAGGTGCTTGGATTGAGGCAAAAACAAATGGAGAGTATAAACTCATCAAGGAAGTGTCTGATTCTGGAGGTCAAACAAAATCAGTTGATAAGCCTTGATTCACAAGCTATAACGCTAGTGATAGATACACTAGAGTCTAGTGGTTTATCGCTCGACATTGTTGACATAGAAAATCAATAATGAGTAAACAACAATATTAAAAATAACAAGATTAGGTACAAGATCATGAACAAAGGAGAATTTGTAAAGCACGTAGCAACTCAGCATAGCATAACTCAAGAAGAGGCAAATAAAGCAATCGATATGTTTACTTCTTCTGTTATATCTAGCCTTGGCGAGGGTAATGAACTAAGCCTTGTAGGATTTGGTAATTTCTCAGTTAGTAAAGTAGAGTCAAGACCTGGGCGTAATCCAAAGACTGGTGAGACAATGCAGATAAAAGCCTACAATCAGCCCAAGTTTAAAGCTGGCCAAGGGTTGAAGGATGTTGTAAATAACAAGTAAGCAGATAATACTTAATAAATAAAAAATAGAACAAGAGATTATGAATACAGGGAAAGTAAAGTGGTTTAATGGCAACAAAGGTTATGGATTTATCGAGCAAGAAGGTGGTGGCGGTGATGTGTTCGTACATATTAGCGAAGTAGAGAATGCTGGACTTAGAACCTTAGATGAGAATCAACGTGTTAGTTATGATATCGAAAAGAATAAGGGCAAATCATCTGCAACTAATTTAAAATTACTGTAGATAACAGATTTCAAGAAGAATATCATGAGCGAAGTAATAGAAACTGAAAAGCTAAGGCAAATCATCGGCAAGATAGAAACTATCGAACAAGAGAGGATGGAATCTGCCGATCTGCTTAAGGATGTATTCAACGAGGCTAAGTCCATGGGTTTTGATGTAAAGATCATAAAGCATGTTTTGAAGCTCAGAAAAAAGGATAAGGATGCTCTTGCTGAGGAGGATAGTTTGATAGATCTTTATCGTGGTGCGCTCGGGGTTTGAGTCAATAATATGAACAACAAATTATCCAAGATTCTTAAATTAGCAGGTGATCTTACAAAATCAGAGTTAATGATGCTTAATCAAGCGGTAGTTTCTTTGATTAAGACCCAGCAGGATGTTGATTTTAAGAAAGCTGCTATTACTTTTCAAAAGGGAGATATAGTCTCTTTTAAAGATTCTAGCGGTGTACGAGTCCAAGGCGTTGTTACAAAAAAGAACCCCAAGACTCTGCAAGTAACTACTCCCGATGATTATTACGTTAATATTCCTGCAACTTATGTATCACCAGTAAATAACCCCTCCAGAAAGTTATTGGACTTTAAAAAGAAGGTTGCTCCTTCTTTTGAAGAAATGAGAGAGGCGCTAGCGGATGAAATCGAAAAAGGGACTTTTCATTAATCCATGACTTTAGAAAAATCAAAAAGTGCAGTTCTTGCAATAATAGGAGTTTTATCTCTAAGCGTCTCTATGTCCATTGCAAAGCAATTGGATACCAACATTCCGACTGTCATGGTGGTGTTTGTAAGAAGTGGGTTTGGACTTTTGTTTTTTATTCCTATTTTTATCAAAGAAAGAAGCTCCCTATCACGTATCAATAATATACCTCTACATATAATTCGGGTGACGCTTGCAGTGCTTGCAATGCTTTGCACATAT
>JAOMYS010000037.1 GCA_028372485.1 Rickettsiaceae bacterium
CAATGGGGGTGGGCAGTCACGTGCGGGGAAGACAGCCCTCAACCTGTCGTCTTGCATGCGAACCCTCAACCTGTCATCATCTCGCATGCGAGCTCTTTACAAGTTATACGAGATCTCTATAGTATGGAGGTTGGTTCGCCTAGTATGAGATTCCGTATAGCTCCCTTAGCAGTCACGTGCGGAATGAAAGTGTGGGTCTACATATAGTTCACAAAAAATGTTGCTTCTGTCACACGATACATTCTTATGTTTCTCTCAGTCCAGAGCATAGCTCTAATAATTTATCTTTGAATTTTCTTTTAGTAATAAGTTTATTTTGAATTCTAAGGTTTAATAAGACTCTATCTGTTGTAGGTAATTTTTCACAAATTTCTATCAAATCTCTGTCTGATGCGCAGTATCCCCTAGGTATATCAAGCTCCTTGGCACATTCTTCACGTAGTTCTATAAAATATGGCAAATTCTTTTTTATATAATCTGGTACTCTATATAAATTCATCCTTTTCATTATTTTTTCAGGTTGAGTTTTATAGCTCTCTTCGCTAAGTAATTTTTTACTACGCAATTCATAAGTATCCCATAGATTCCGCTCTGTAATAGTTTTAGATAATTCCCTATGAAGAGGTATGAGATATTCTACATCTTTAATTGCATAGTTTAGTAAATTTTTCTCTAAGGGTCTTTTTAGCCAGTCTGCTTTTTGCAGGGTTTTATCAATATTTATGTGAAGCAAAGTTTTACATAATCTCGCATAACCTATTCCAGCATCCAAACCTATTACTCCTGCTGCAATTTGGGTATCAAGCACATTCTTAGGAAGTTTTCCAGACATATGATAAAAAATATCAAAGTCCTGATCTGCAGAGTGAAGTACTTTTACTATCTTTTCATTTGAGAATATTTCATTAAGAGATTTAATGTTGATACCAGATAACACATCAATTATGACCTCATGATTTTGCGATGCAATTTGTATAACGCTTAAAATTGCATAATATGTTCTTCTTCTGCAAAATTCTGTATCTATAAACAGGATTTTTTCTTTTGATAATTCTTCGCAAATTTTATCAAAATCTTCTTGTGTACTTACTACTTGCATGAGTTTTTAATTGATTAAGAGTGTTATTTTATATATATTTTCTCTGTAAATTTAAAATCTATCTGGAATAAAATCATGCATATATTTAGAACTCATAACTGCAATGAGCTTAAGAGCCAAGATGTAGACCAAAAAGTCAAACTATCTGGATGGGTACACAGACGCAGAGACCATGGAAATTTACTGTTCATTGATCTTAGAGATCATTACGGAATAACGCAATTAGTTTTTAACGATCAAGCTTCATCTCTAAAAGATAAGGCAAGTTATTTGCGCTATGAAAGCGTCATTACAGTTGAAGGAATTGTTACTGCTAGAAGTGATGATACGATCAATAATTCGATGGATACTGGCAAGATTGAGATTGTAGCTGAAAACTATATCTTAGAATCAGAGTCAGAAATGCTTCCAATGATTGTGAATTCAGATCAAGAAGAACCTGAAGATACAAGGCTTAAATATAGGTTCTTAGATTTAAGAAGAGAGAAACTGCACAATAATATAATGCTACGTTCAAATATTATTGCAGAGATTAGAAAGTTAATGACAGAAGATGGTTTTACTGAATTTCAAACTCCGATCTTGACTGCAAGCTCTCCCGAAGGTGCTCGTGATTTCCTAGTGCCAAGCAGGATGCATCCTGGTAAATTCTATGCTCTGCCACAAGCCCCTCAGCAATTTAAGCAAATGTTGATGATGTCTGGGTTTGATAAATATTTTCAAGTAGCACCTTGTTTTCGTGACGAAGATGCAAGAGCAGATAGATCCCCAGGTGAATTTTATCAGCTTGATATAGAGATGTCTTTTGTAACTCAAGAAGATGTTTTTAATGCTATTGAGCCAGTAATGTATGAGATATTCAATAAATTTGGTAATAAAAAAATCTCAAAGCCACCATTTGCTCGTATTCCATATCAGGATGCGATGATGAAATATGGTACGGATAAGCCAGATACTAGAAACCCTATAGAGATTTCTGATGTTACTGAAATATTCAAAAATTCAGAATTTACACTCTTTAGAGAAGCAATTAAAAAATCTTCTGTAGTTAGGGCAATACCAGCTCCGAATGCTTCAGCTAAGTCTCGTAAATTTTTTGATAATATGATTAAATTTGCAATAGATGAAGGTGCTGGTGGGCTTGGATATGTTTCGTTTACAGAGGATGGGCAGGCAAAAGGGCCAATCGCTAAGTTTTTAAACGAAGATCAGCTATCGGATTTAAAAGATATTGCTAAACTCTCCTCAGGAGATTCGGTATTCTTCTCGTGTGCAAAGGAAATGGATGCTGCAAAACTTGCTGGTAAAGTAAGGAACAAGCTAGGGGCAGAGCTTAATTTAATAGCAGAGGATGTATTTGAATTCTGCTGGGTTGTAGATTTTCCATTCTATGAACTTAATGAAGATACAAAGAAAATTGACTTTAGTCATAACCCATTTTCAATGCCTCAAGGCGGGATGGATGCGTTAGAAGCTGCAAAAACTCAAGAAGAGTTGCTAGCACTTAAAGCATTTCAGTATGATATAGTATGTAATGGTATTGAATTATCAAGTGGTGCTATTAGAAATCATAAGCCAGAATTAATGTATAAGGCATTTGAGATTGCTGGGTATGACAAAGATGAGGTGGATAAGGAATTTGGAGGAATGATTAGAGCTTTCAAATTTGGCGCTCCTCCGCATGGTGGTATTGCCCCTGGTATTGACCGTATGGTTATGCTGATCGCAGATACTGCAAATATTCGTGAAGTGATAGCATTTCCTATGAATCAACAAGCTGAAGATTTGCTCATGCATGCACCTAGCAATGTATCTACTGAGCAACTGCGTGAGCTAAACATTATGCTTTCTCCGTCTGTTAAAAGTAAACTAGAGAAGAAGGTGTAGAGTAATGCACTAGAGGATTGTATGATAGATGGATATAAAATAGTTCAGATACCAAGTTTCAGTGATGACAGAGGCACTCTTTCATTCGCTGAATATGGTGATATAGTGGACTTCCAAATTAATAGGGTATATTGGCTTTACGATTTGAAAAAAGAAAGAGGAGCTCATGCTCACAAAAGTCTGAAGCAGTTTATTTTTTGCTTGCATGGTAGCTTGGATATTGTGCTTGATGATGGAAGTCAGTCAGAAACTGTCTCATTGAATTCTCCAAATATTGGGGTAGCCATTAATGAGCCGTTATGGCGAGATATTACAAATTTTAAAGATAATCCGTGTCTTGTAGTACTTGCATCAGGAAGATATGATGAGAGTGATTATATAAGATCTTACGAGGAGTTTAAGTTATGGAAGTCCAATTTTTAAATCTACAAGGTGCATATCGTGAACTCAAAAGCGAATTTGATCAATTGTGGTTAGATACTAATCAAGATAGTTATTATATTCTTGGAAAGCGCCTTGAAGAATTTGAACAAGAGTTTGCAAAATATTTGGGAGTGAAGCACGTTATAGGTGTAGGAAGTGGTCTTGATGCTCTCACTATTGGTATGAGAGCTTTAGGTGTTGCCTCTGGAGATGAGGTAATAGTGCCATCCTTTACTTTTATTGCTAGCTGGTTTGCGGTAAATGAAGTAGGGGCAACTCCAGTACCAGTGGATGTTAATAGTGATTTTTTGATCGATCCACAAAATATTAAGAAAGCAATTAATTCAAAAACGAAAGCAATTATGCCTGTGCACATGTATGGTGAAGTTTGTCAAATGGATAAGATTCTTGAGATTGCAAGTAAATTTAATTTAAAAGTGATAGAAGATTCTGCGCAAGCTCATGGTGCATATGATCCTAAAACTATGCAAAAAGCCGGTAGTTTTGGTAACTGTTCGGGATTTAGTTTTTATCCAGGTAAGAATCTAGGATGTTTTGGTGATGGAGGAGGGATTTCAACCAACGATGATCTTTTGGCAGAAAAAATTAGATTACTTAGGAACTATGGTAGTAAAGTGCGATACGAACATGAAATCAAAGCTTGTAATTCTAGATTAGATGAATTGCAAGCAGGTGTATTATCGATAAAATTAAATCATCTTGATGAATGGAATGATAGAAGAAAGGAGATTGCCAAATTATATTTAGCAGAATTAGTAGGTATTGATGATTTAATATTGCCTCAATATAGTGAAGGTCATGTATGGCATATTTTTTCTATTAAAACCTCTCGGCGTAATGAATTAGCAGAATTTCTTCGTAAGAATGGAGTAGGTACTAATATGCATTATCCAAAATCTATACATTTACAAGAGGCATATTCCGATATGAATATGCAGATAAGTGATTTTGTAAATGCAGAAGAAATTTGTTCTAAAGTGTTAAGTTTACCAATGGGACCTCATTTAAACCATAGCGAAGCTTTGTACTGTATATCCCAAATAAAAGAATTCTTCGGTGTGATTTAATATGAAGTTGATGAATTTATATAGAAAGCTTACTCTAGCCAATTTACTTAATTGGTTTGCTGTGAGGTTGGTAAACTTTGTAAGACGATGGTGCGCTAAGATAATTTGTGTTGCAATACGCATTGATCCTAGCAGGCAGATATATAGGAGCAACTTAAGAAGACTAGGTTATTCTGATCCAAGTTGCGTTATGAAGCCAGGAGAATCTATTATGCTTCCCTTTTATAATTTTAAAGAAGCAGTTAAGTTTCTTAAGTACGAAATTTCAATTTTGTATGAGAGTAAAACTTTAAAACTCAGACTGCCTATAGTAATAAATCAAGATTTGAAAGTACCATGTTCTGATGTTCTTACGATGCAAGTTCCAGAGGGTTATTTGGTAGCGATAGATAACGTACATGTTTTTGCTGACACTGACTTAATTATACATGAGAAAGTAGCATTATATGATGAAATTGATAAATCAAATGTAAATAGATATGGAATAAAATCTCCGATAATAAAGAAGGTTAAAGAGAATAACCTTATTATCAAGAAAATGAGTGGAAAAATTATTGCTATAGATCGAGCTATACATTTATTGAGAGATCATTCAAAAAATTATTTTCACTGGCTGGTAGAAAATCTACCTAGACTACTTTTGACGGATAATATTGATGACTCAGTTCCTATTTTACTTGAGGAGGGGTTACCACAGCAGTTTTATGACGCATTAAACATAATGAATCTAAAGAAAAGAAAAATAATTTACCTAAAAAAAAATGCAGCTTATAAAGTAAAAAAACTATACTACCCTTCTAGTCTTAGTATAGTGCATGATAATTATGGAAAACCTTTATACAATAAAGATTCAATATATAGCGATGATGGAATATTGTATCTTCGTAATAATGTTTTAAAATCTCTATCTTTAGAGAAACAACAGAAAAAAAGAAGAATATTCATTTCTAGAAAAAACTCTGATTATAGACAGCTAATCAATACAACTCAGGTAGAAGAATTACTAATCTCCAGGGGATTTGAAATACTGTTTCCAGAGAATTTATCTTTTATTTCTCAAGTCAAATTATTTGCTCAAGCAGAGATTATAATTGGTCAAAGTGGTGCTGGCATGACTAATTTTGTTTTTGCAGACCCAAAATGTAGAATAATTATGATGGTCAGTAATGCTCCTTCTACCAATTTATATTTATTTGGTAACTTAGCATCAGCTTTAGGTATGAATATCGAATATTTGATAGGAAAGCATTTTAACATTAGAAAAAAATGTAGTATTCATGCTGATTTTTCTGTTGATACTAATATGCTGACAAAATATTTAAATAAAATTGGTATAGAATAAAATGATTTTAGGACAGAATATTGATCTTAGAAACGTTGAAATAAGTGATGCAGAATTTATATTATCTCTTAGGCTTGATCCTGACTTAAATAGACATCTGTCTGAGGTAGAGGACGATATATCAAAACAAAGAGACTGGATAGAAAAATCAAGACAAAATGATCTTGAATGGTATTTTATAGTACAAAACAAAGATACAAAACCTGTCGGTACTATTAGGATATATAATATCAAAGGCGACACATTTTGTTGGGGTAGCTGGATAATAGTATCCTCAGCTAGGAAATACGCAAGTTTTGAGTCTGCATATTTGTTATATAAGTTTGCTTTTGAAGAATTAGGGTTTGCTAAAACCACATTTGATGTAAGAAAAGAAAATTTGATTGCTATAAATTTTCATAAAAATTTAGGTTCTACTTTCATAAAAGAAGACGATTTAGACATATATATGATGTATACTAGAGATACATTTGAAAAAATGAAAAATCAATATATTGAGAAAATTGAAAGAATTTCGTCGTTTTTATGTTAAAAAAAACACCCTTAGTTTCTGTTCCTATTATTACCTATAACAGCGCAGATTTTATAGCAGATGCTATAGATAGTGTTCTTGTTCAGGATTATCCTAATGTTGAAATAATAATTTGCGACGATGCATCTTCTGATGATACGCTAAAAATAGCGCAGACTTACGTTTTAAGATATCCAAATAAAATAAAGCTTCTTGTCTCCAAAAAGAATATGGGAGCCAATCTTAATTGGCATAAATCTGCCTCTCATTGTAATGGTAAGTATATTTCTGGACTTGCAGGGGATGATACATTCCTGCCTAATAAGATATCAAAACAAGTATCTGTGATGGAAGCAGATAACGATATTGCTATCTGCTATACTGATGCATCTGTTTTTCATGTGCTAACTCAGAAAGAGTTGTATCTTCTTTCTGATAAATCTCCTGTCTTATCGGGAGATGTAGAGACTGCTCTATCAGATAGTTTATACTATTCTCCAACAATTATGTTTAGAAAAAGTTATTTGCCAAAAAGAAATTTATTTTCTAACATAAAGCACGCTAATGACCTGGCTTTTTTTAAAGAAATAATGATTTTATCTTCTCCTGATGGTAAAATATTCTTTTTGCCCGAAGTATTTTACGTGTATAACAAGCACAATGCTAACCTTACTGTTATTAACAATAATAATTACATAGAACATATTGAATCAATAAAGATTTTACAGAAAGCGTATCCAAAATATAAATCTGTTTTAGATCCATCAATATATGATTTTTGCTGCGTAGCTTTCTTTAAAACGTTATTAGATTTCAACCCTAAGAAAAGTTTGTATTTTTTTAATAAGGGGTTATTAGCAAGTGGCTATAACCCACTTAAATTTTTGCGGTCAGTAATTTGGGGAATACGCTTTTATTTAAAAAAGTGGAAAAAATATATTATCTAGAAGGAATCATCTATTAGTAACAATGAGTTTATTAAGAGCTGCTGGAATGGTAAAAATAATAAGCCATGATTGGTGGGCATATATATTGATATCGGGAGCTAGCGGGAAGATGATTTATGATGAAATACCCAGTCTTTATTACAGGCAGCATGGCAAGAATATAATCGGTTCTAATAATGGTGTTATCGCAAAATGCAAAAGAATAGCTATGTTATTTAAGGGTAATTATAAACAGTGGAATCAATCTAACGTCAACGCTCTTTCTACCGTAAAGGGCTCTCCCGCAATAAATGTGGACAGTTTAGACCATCGCAACCCCAGTTCTATCAAGGAATCTTGCATATCCCTCGGTATCTAAAAATATGCGTCGAAATAGGCTGTTTTCGTCAAATACTCCATAACATCTGCGTTTAATTACCTTGATTTTGTTGTTAAATCCTTCAACAAAACCACTAGTATGACGCCCTTTGAAATATTGAACAATATGAGTTTTGTATTTTTTTAATGTTCCAATAAAGCTATTAAAACATTCTAAATCAGAGTTTTCTACTTTCTCTATCCATCGATTGATTTTATTAGTAGCTGGCCTTCTTCCTATCTTAGAATTGTAGATTGAAGTTAACTGCCGACAGAGGCGATATCCTGTCTGTAATTTAGGAGAATGCTTGAATAGTTTATCTAACTCTTTGCGCTCCTCAGCTGTAACTAATTCTATATTTCTGCGAAGAATAGAGATAGCTAATTTTAAATTGTCATATTGCTTTGTTGTTAGCTGTTTTCGTAATCTTATCAATTCCGATTTACGTAAATTAACAAGGCATTTTCTATACAACTTGGCTACATGAAAACGATCAATTATGATGGGTATTGACTTCAGTACTTCCATAGCCGCATTAACATAACCTTCATTCATATCACAGCAATAACCTGTTATTGTACGCTTTAATTTAGATGGTATTTTCTTTAGAAAAGCCTTTAAAGTAGCCTTTTCTCTGCCTTTTAGTACAGCCAATATTCGTACATTCTCTTTATACTTGGAAGTAACAATTGTTAGATAATGATTATGACCTTTTCTTAATGCAATCTCATCAACTCCTATTAAACCGAGTCTATCAAATTCTTTCCAATTTACAGAATCCGATATTTGTTCAGTAACTATTCTAGCTATTGTATCTGCACTTAGATTTTGTTTAATTGCTACATCCTCTAATGTACTATTGACCAATGAAATCATCAAACTTTTCAAATATTCTTTGGTATAGCGACTTTTATATTCATACCATTCCAAACGTTGATTTGTAGTTGGATGATCTTCGCAGTTTTCGCATATTCCGCGCTTAGCTTTTATTACTAAATAACACTCTTGTTCATTCATTGGTAAATGACGTATTTCTCTTTCTTCTGCATGACCTTTTGATTTTGTTGGCCCTCCGCATTTCCTGCATTCTACCTTATCAAACGTACTTTGCACAGTCAGATATACTTTGTTATTTTCTATTTTGTAATCGATTATTTCTGTTTTGGGAAGGTTTAGTAATTTGTTTAAAAATGACTTCATTTGACTTGGTCACCGGTAAGTTTATAACCGTTGACTTTACT
>JAOMYS010000038.1 GCA_028372485.1 Rickettsiaceae bacterium
AACTCACTTGTGAAGTGACTGTAAAAAAACACAATACTTTAACAAGCTCATGATTTTTACTCTGTTTTTGCGCCCCTTTTCATTAAGTATCTTTTTATATCATAGTGGCAATGATCAAATATTCTCTAAACAATAAGATTGTAATTCTGATAATTTGCTAACATTTGATCCACCAGCTTGAGCAAGAGTGGCTTGTCCACCCCCACTGCCACCTACAAAACCAGAAATCTCTTTTGCAATCTTACCTGCATTATACTTCTGAGATACCTCAAGAGAGGAAGCAACTACTATAGATAATTTAACATCATATTTTGCAACATATATTATCAATAAATCATTGTGATTTTTGGCCAAATTTTCAGCAGAAATTCTCATTACTTTAGGGTCGGTATCGCTATCAAATTCTCTATATAACAACCTAGCACCTGACAATGAAGATGCAGATTTATCTATTTCACTATTAGATAATGCCAACCTACCTAATTGCAACTTCTCTATCTTCTTTTCCAGGTCTTTTTTGTCATTAATAAGCGAATCTATTTTTTGTAATAATTCAGGCTTACTAGTTTTTAAAATATCCATTACATCAGCAAGATATGTTTCATTATCTAAAATTGCCTTAAGCGCAAATTCTCCACATACAGCTTCTATTCTTCTTACACCAGCTGCAATTGCTGCCTCATTGATAATCTTAAATACCCCTATATCACCAGTTCTTGCGACATGAGTACCACCACAAAGTTCAAGTGAATATGGAGAATTAACATTGCTATTAGCCCCTAAAGATACAACACGCACTTCAGAATCATATTTTTCACCAAATAAAGCCATAGCACCAGACTCTATCGCCTTATCAGTAGACATAAGAGCCGTATTTACTTTCGAATTATTCCTGATAACAAGATTTACTTTCTCTTCAATGAGCTTTATTTCTTCCTTGTTTAAAGCCTTGGGATGGCTAATATCAAAACGCAATTTATCTTTTGCAACAAGAGATCCTTTCTGAGTGATATGATTACCTAAAACATCTCTAAGAACAGCGTGTAATATATGGGTAGCACTGTGATGTATTTTTAAACACTCCCTATAGCGCTTGTCTATGGATAGCTTAATATCATCGTTTACTGATATCACACCTTCTTCAAGCTTACATATATGACCAATTATCTTACCCAAATATTTTTGGGTATCTATTACTCTTATTTTACCGTGTATTGACTCTACCGTGCCAATATCGCCCACCTGACCACCAGATTCCCCATAGAATGGAGTCTGGTTAGTTATCAAAGTAAATTTTGTACCTTGATCAGAAATCTGATCTACAGTATTACCATTCTGAATAAGAGCAACAGCCTTACCTTCTGAAGTATCAAGAGAATACCCAAGAAACTCTGTTGAGCCAAACTCAGATGCAAGATCAAACCAGATAGAATCCGTCTTTGCCTCACCAGAACCAACCCATGCTTTTCTTGCACGCTCCTTTTGCTCAGACATGTTTTTATTAAACCCAGCAATATCAACTTTTATTCCCTTCTTTCGCAAGATATCCTCTGTAAGATCAATAGGAAAACCATAAGTATCATATAATTTGAATGCTACATCTCCTGAAAGATTTCCGCCTTTTGCTACATTGAGAGCATTTTCATCAAGAAGCTTCAAGCCTCTATCTAGTGTTGTTTTAAATCTTTCCTCCTCTTGTTCTAGAATACTAGAGATAAATTCTTCGGCTCTTTTTAACTCTGGAAAAACATCGCCAAATATACTAACTAACTTAGGTAATAATTTATACATTAATGGCTCTTTACTACCAAGTTGATGAGCATGTCTCATAGCACGCCTCATAATACGGCGTAGAACATATCCCCTCCCCTCATTTGAAGGCATTACACCGTCTGCGATTAAGAATGAACTAGAACGTAAATGATCTGCAATAATTCTATAAGAAAATAACTCATCACCAGATGCTTTTACTTTTAATATAGACTCAGTATGTTCGATAATATCTTGAAACATATCGATATCATAATTATCATGAACATTTTGAATTACAGCAGATACCCTCTCGAGCCCCATGCCAGTATCAACACAAGGCTTCGGAAGAGCTATGCGCTTATCAGGTGCTACTTGCTCAAATTGCATGAATACTAGATTCCATATTTCAATAAAGCGATCACCATCTTCTTCTGGAGTTCCCGGAAGCCCTCCTGCAATATGCTCACCATGATCGTAAAACACCTCTGAGCAAGGACCGCAAGGACCCAAATCTCCCATAGACCAAAAATTATCATTTGTAGATATAGGTATTATTCTATGATCGCCAATCCCTGCAATTTTTTTCCACAATTTAAATGCAACATCGTCATCATGATAGACAGTTACATATAGCTTGTCCTTATCAAGGCCTAGATTTTTAGTAAGTAAATTCCAAGCATAGTATATAGCCTCTTCCTTGAAGTAATCTCCAAAAGAAAAATTACCAAGCATCTCAAAAAAGGTGTGATGCCTTGCCGTATAACCAACATTGTCTAAATCGTTATGTTTACCACCAGCACGCACAGACTTTTGACTAGTAACTGCTTTATTGTAATCTCTAGTTTCTGTACCAGTAAATACATCTTTAAATTGTACCATACCAGAATTTACAAACATTAAGCTAGGATCATTATGTGGCACTAATGAGCTTGATGGAACATGAGCATGCCCGTTGTTTTTGAAGTAATCAATAAAGCTAGTTCTAATTTGTTGTGATGTTAAATTTGTCATACCAGTTGGGTAAAATATGTTATTAGATAGTAGACAATCCTAGTAAATTTATGACTAAATTACAATGTTAATTTAAAAAGGATTTTACCAATATTTCCCTTACTTCATTTAGATGTACAAGATGTGTAGTATACACTGATGTAATACGAATATACCGTCAATGAATAATTCAAGTGTTTCAAAATTAGAATCTCTAGTTAATTTCTGTAATAATAAATTATATAAGAGAAAAGTTATAATATTGGTAGGTAAGTTAGGAATTTATATCTCTGCCTTAAAAAAAGACCAAATTCTACGATCTATTTTTATAAAATATACAAATAGAAATAGTAAAAAATTGTATCAGCATTTTCTAAATAAATATAAAAAATGGAATATCACTTTTTTAATTGACCATAATAGCTGCAAGTTAAAGCATGAGATGTTACCCATTGTAACATCCATTATTGAAAGTAGCCCCGTAGAAAGCTTTATTGATGAAAATTATTCATCTGATGATATAGTTGCACATAATGTTTATGAAATTACCAATCAAAATGGTGAAATGTGGAATAGCTGCATAGCATCCATTCCTCTCACCCCCCCTATATCAGATTTACTACAATATGTACTTACTAATTCTTTTAAATACTCTGGTTCTTATTTTTTATCCTTAGAATTTAATAATATTACCGAGAAATTATTGCAAAAATCTTATGGCACGCAATTCTCCGATTACTTGCAAATATTTGTAACAATTACTGAGTCAAGCGGTATAAAACTTATTGCAAAATATAAGCAAAATATAATGAATGATAAGACTATACTGTATCCATCAGACAAGTCGGATATGTATGTTCAAGGCACTATAGAGCAAGCCATAACAGATCAATTGCTGTTTTATAAAGGTTATATTGAAAAATTAAAATTAAAAGTATGTATTATATCCCTTGCAGATAATGCCTTGCAAAAACTTATTTCAGGACTAAAATTTGATGATTGTACTATTGTTTTGTTAGAAAGTGACAATGTGGGTAAAAAAAGAAGCAATAGATTTCAAGACAATTCTCTAATTAAAAGCTTTAACAATTCTAATGCTCATTTAGCACTCAACAAGTCATTAAGATCCTTGACGCAATTCACTTTTATCAATAATATTATTTTTAAACCGATGATTATTCTTTCATTAGGTATTACCCTCACTCTTGCAAACATAAAATATAAGACTTTTCAAGTTCATACAAAAACTACTAACCTCAATCATAAATACTATGCTCTATCAAAAGAATATAGAAATATGCAGAAGAAATATCCGAACATTGAAAATATTAATGATTTGATAGATCTGTATAATTTAGAAAACATGATTAACAAACCCGCTGTAACACCACTGAATGATCTTAAAAATTTACTCACATCAACTAGACATCCAAAAGTGGAGCTTTCTGATATCAAATGGAAAATTGTAGATTCTCAAAATCTATCTTCGCCAGAAAAAAAGGTGAATATCTTAGTTGATTATTTTTATAGATTCAAAGATCTTGAATCGTTAAGCTATATTGAAATAACAAATAGATATGCAAATTACCTAAAATATATTTTTCCAAAGTATGAAATTAATTATATAAAAGTGCCACGTAAAGGTATGCAAAATATTAATAAAACAACTATGCCTATACACATAGTGATAAACGGAACGATCAGGGACGGTAATAACAATGATAGATAAATTTGTTACCCATATAAAAAATATCATTTTTTTTAAAATAGTAATTTACGTTCTACTGATAATCAGCTTGTTCACTTTAATCCCTATTTTTCAAGATAGTCTAAATAACGCTTCCTTAAAAAGAGAAAAATCAAAAGCTTTTTTACAAAATGCAACCATGAAATTAGAGTCTATTAAAAGCTTTGAAGACCAAATATCAGACATAAACAGGAAATATCAACAGCTTATCAGAAATTCTTTTCAATCTGGATGTTTTAGTCGTACTGTTCTAATTCACGAGATTGAATCTTTAGCACAAAAATATCATTTATTTGAACCTATTAATTGTAAAATTTTCCGCACCTTCAATAATGAAAATCTTTTAAGCACAAATGGTAACATAAAGTTACACTACTACGAGCTAGATATAAAATTTAAAGCACCTGACTATTACACTATCCTCGGTATTTGCACAGATTTACGTGAATTACTCCCTAAAGGCACAGTTGTTACAAGTACAAATATACATTCAATAGACGCTATTACTCCTAAAATTGTTAAAAAACTTAATTTATTACATAAACCTGGGTTGCTAGATGTTAAAATGAAAATTCAAATAAGAGAGATGGCATATGAAAAATAATATAGGCTTATCGTTAGGCGAAACACCGACCTTATTTACGAGTAGAATTATTGAAAATTTGACTCATAACTTAAGCGAATCAACATGTAAATCTGTTGCTAGCTTATTAGCTATAGATTATGTAAATCGTTTAAATTCATCCCCTGATTTACTAGAATATATAGAAACTTGTATTAGTCGTTTAAAAAAACATCTTGGATTAAGAATAATATTAGATAGTGATTTTACTTCATCCATGCATCTTTTTACTATCGCAATTACACCAGAAAAAGATATAGAGGATAATAACAAAAATCAAACCTTAGAAGCATCTATAGAATCAACCATAGAACATATCATTTCTTCGTTTTTTAGTGATATTACCCCTATGGAACAAGCAATGGTCAAGTCAATTCTTGAAGAGTTATTATCTGGAAAGGATACTAAAGAGATCACAAATTTTATTACCTCAAATCCTAAGCTGTTTTATTCCTTCGTAGTGCAATCAATGAACACACAAAAACATCAAGAAGAAATAACATTATCTGTTAAGCACAATCTTGAAAATATAATAAATCACTCTAAACAATTAGAAAGAAAAGTTGAAAATATCAAAGATATATCAGGAAAAGCTATATTAGCTACTTCTATGCTGCTTGTTTCTTCTATAAGTGTTGTAGTCAGCCCTGCTTTACTTCCTTTATTTCTCGTTCCGTCTATTATTACATCGGTAAAATATGCACCAAAATTAGGAAATAAGTTAGGTGATATAATATCTCAAGGCTCTGATTCTATTAAGCAAGATACGAAAATACTAAATAAATTACTGTCGAAAAATATAGTGGTTGGCAAAACAAAAGAAAAAGTACGTTCTGTTAACACAGCTGACCTTCAAAATATAGATTTAGATGGGTTAAATTTGAATCCACCTAAAAAAGAAGAAGAAAAGAAAAAGAATATAGAAACGAAATATAAAACTAAAAAAGAAGCATCAAAACACCGACAACTTTAGTTAATTTATTATTTCATTAAAAAACTCGCATGCGAGATGACAGTAAGTAATTTGTCTTTCCGTAAGCGACCTCTAAGGGAGCTATAAGGAATCTTATATCGGTAAAATCAACCTCTGTCTTTTTTTGCGCCATTATACTCTCGCATAGCCACACTTACAACAAATGCAACAGAACCATAAGAATCTTAAAAAAAACATTAGGAATGAGCGCAAAAATAAGTAGCATTATATAAAAATTAACTAATACTAATTTAGTATTACTAGTACAAGCAATCTAAAAAAACTATAGGTTAAGCTAATGATACAAGAACTTGAAAAAAGAAAAATAGAAATAGCTAAAGCATTTAATAATAAGCCTAAAGATGGAATCAATATGATTATTGAGGTTTGTAATAAAGCGCAAGAAGAACCAAGCAAACATATTGCAGAATTTTTTAAGTCACAAAAGAATAATTTAAACCTTGAAGTAGTTGGCGATTATTTAGGATCGGAATCCAAAGAGCATATAGAATGGGCAGGAAAAAAAAGGGAAGCAGAGAAAAGTAAAAGCCCTGTTCCAGAAGAAGTTTTTGGTATGGAAGAGAGCGCGAGAAAAGCTTTTACATCACAAATAGATTTTGGAAATAAAGGTTTTGTTTTATCTATGAGAGATTTTCTTCAAGAGTTCGAATTACCAAAAGAAGGACAAAAAATTGATAGACTGCTGCAAAGTTTTTCTAATACATACTTAGAACAAAATTCTAATAAAAATGCAATCCCTAGCCCAGATGCAGCATACTTATTAGCAACAGCAGCAATGATGGCTCAAACTTCTCTACATAGTCCCAAAGTAAAGGAGTCTAAGAAAATGACATTAAATCAATTCCAACAAATGCTTAGAAATACCGATGATCTCAAAGATTTTCCCTCCAAAAAATTAGAAGAAATCTATAATGATATAAAGTCACAACCTTTCGAACCGAGTCTCAGTAAAAAAACACCCAGATATACTTTATCTTCAAACTTATTACATAAGGATAAAATATATAAGGCACTAAAAGAAAGATCATGTGAGGAGTTAATAAAACTGATTCCGAACTGGAAAGACAAAAACATTGAAATAAAATTAGGTGAGAAGAATAAGCTTAACAAAGAGCAAACTAACTTTATTATTGCTGACGCAATAACCGGCGCAGAAGTGAATGTTAAAATTCACAAGCCTAAAAACTCTCCTGAAAAAATTGATATTCAATTCCTATCTTATGAAGATATTAAACTTCCATCTGTTGATAAGAAAAACAAAAGAGCCAGGGAAGATTTAAAATTAGCTGCAGAACTTGTAGCAAGTTTTAATGTTAACAACCTTAATCTTTCCATAAATGCTACATATGAATATGAAAAAAATGATATGAAGAAAGCTCATGAGAAAGCTATAGAGGGTTACGGAGGTCGCATTATAAACAGTGAACAAGAATTCGTCAGAGAATTTTTGAAAGAATCCGTTGATCTATACATCAAGCATAAGAATGCACAGCTTTCAAACACTAATCCTAATGCTAATGTAGACATGAAAAACTTTGTTAAGCAAGACATTAATGCATTATTGAGTACGCTAAAGAGAAATACAGAAATATCTCAAAATGATAAATCATACGATAAAAAGATTGATGTTTTAGTTGATTCTTTTCGCAATAATCTCGACGAATTTGTAGATAAAATGGATCGTAAAATTAGCGAAGATCGTATATCTATACTCGCCCAAAAAGCAGAAGAAGGAAATAAAGGAATAATAGTAGAAAAAGATCAAGATGGTAATCTCACTTCAATATATGAAGATGTTGACCATCTAAAAGAAATAAGACAAGGTATAGAATATAAACTCCTTAGTGAATTAAAAGCTAACGAGAGAATGGAGAATATCTCCAAAAAGAATGAAAGACGAGAAATTACAAAAGATCAGATAAAATCCTTGGTTAAACAAGTTGAAAAACAACCGGAGAAAGCGGATCAGATTGTTGAAAAAGATTTTTCTAAAAATACCATAAAAATCAGAAATCATGCCAAGCATATTATAGGGCAGTATGTAGATCACATAAAGGACAAACAACAAGATGAATCCTTGGTACAAGCTGCGCATAATAGTAATTTTATGAAGATATCAAATGAGCTAAAAGAAAATCCTGATATAATCAAGCAAAAAGATACTGGATGGAAAAAAGTTGCTGATTTATTTAGAAAAATAGGAATAAGCAGATTAGCTGATTTTTTTGATAAAAAAAATGAAAAGAGTAAAGTAACTTCTTTGGCTAAAGATATTTCCTTGGATAAAGATGTTGTATTATCATCAGACCTCAATAATAAGAGTAATAAACAAAGCTATGCAGAAAAAGTTACCAAAAACAAAGTTCTCGTTAATACTCAAAAATCAGGTTATCGTCGCACCTAAGATGCTATCGCATCAATAGCTCTTAACTACAATAGCAGGCAGAATGTGGCTTTTTTCTTATAGAATCCGTTTATAAGTTTAGATTAAATTACAGAAATGCGACTAAGTCATACTTATAGTATGGTTTATAACTTCTACTTTCCCTAGCTCCCGTATAACTCTCGTATTTAGATATCTTCAAAGAAGATAGAACCAGCAGGTAGCA
>JAOMYS010000039.1 GCA_028372485.1 Rickettsiaceae bacterium
TAGGGGTGGGGCTCGTTCTACGGAATGACAGGTTAGGAGGAAGTACTAGTATAGTTTACGAAATAACTCTGAGATTTCTCTAGATGCTCAATAACCATGAAGCAGTGACAACGTCACCAATTCAAATAACCCACAAGATAATAATTAATTTAGATGAAGTGTGACTAGGAGCAATGAGCGACGCCTATGAATAATAGGCAAGCGAAGTAGTGACAACGTCACCAATTCAAAATAAATTGATTATAAGTGACGCTTGAGATATTTGCCAGTATAACTATTACTGCACAGCGCTACTTCTTTCGCCGTACCTTGCACTACTATCTTGCCACCATTATTTCCCCCTTCGGGCCCGATATCTATTATGTGATCCGCTGTTTTTATTACATCCATATTATGTTCTATAACAATCACTGTATTGCCTTTGTCCACAAGCTTATGAAGCACAGATAATAGCTTCTTTATGTCATCTACGTGCAGCCCTGTTGTTGGCTCATCTAATATGTAAAGTGTTTTGCCAGTTGAACGTTTGGATAGCTCTCTAGCGAGCTTCACTCTTTGCGCTTCACCTCCAGATAAGGTAGTAGCAGACTGACCTATCTTAATATACCCAAGACCGACCTCTTCTAAAGTGATAAGTTTTTCATAAATAGATGGTACATTTTTGAAAAATTCAGTCGCTTCAAATACAGTCATGTTTAGTACATCTGCAATACTTTTACCCTTATATCTAATTTCTAATGTTTCACGGTTATATCTTTCCCCATTACATACATCGCAATTTATAAAAATATCTGGCAGAAAATGCATTTCTATTTTCAGTAAACCATCACCTTGACATGCTTCACACCTTCCTCCTTTTACATTAAAAGAAAAACGCCCGACCTTATACCCCCTGATTTTAGCTTCTGGAAGATCTGTAAACCAATCACGTATAGGAGTAAATGCACCAGTATATGTAGCAGGATTTGACCTTGGCGTGCGACCTATTGGTGACTGATCAATATCAATAATCTTATCTATATATTCAAGCCCAGTAAGGGAAGTATATTCAGCTGGAAAAGTTTTTGATCTTGGCTCTAAATGCTTATATATCGCTTTATAGAAAGTATTTATTATAAGGCTAGATTTCCCACTACCAGATACACCAGTTACGGCAACAAATGTACCAAGCTTCACTGTAATAGATAAATCACGCAAATTATTTATCTTAGCACCAGTAAGAGTAATTTCTCTTCCTTCCTTGCCAAGCCTTACTTTTTTAGGAATGGGAATAGATTTTTTACCGCTTAAATATTGCCCTGTCACACTGTGTTCCGATCCTTTAATCTCATCTGGAGTACCACAAGCTACTATTGTTCCGCCATGTATACCAGCACCAATGCCAACATCTATTATATACTCAGACTCAAGCATTGTATCATCATCGTGCTCTACTACTATTACCGTATTACCTAAATCTCTCAAATTCTTTAGCGTTTGAATAAGGCGAGCATTATCTCTTTGATGCAAACCAATCGAAGGTTCATCCAGTACATATAGCACCCCACTAAGACCACATCCAATTTGTGAAGCAAGACGAATACGCTGACTCTCTCCGCCGGATAAAGTGCCAGACTCACGTGAGAGAGTTAGATACTCCAAACCAACATCATTCAAGAAATTCAAGCGTTCTTGAATTTCCTTAACTACTCTAGTAGCGATAATTTGCTGAGTTTTATCAAGCTTTGAGTTTATTTCCTTAAACCACGCTTGTGATTCAGATATTGTTTTTGAAGTTAACTCACCAATATTCAGCCCCCCAACCTTAACACATAAGGACTCTGATTTGAGCCTGTACCCATTACAAACAGAACAGTCATGCTTTGATATATATTTATGTAGTTCATCTTTTTTCCAAGAAGTATCTGCTTTTCTGAGTTTCCCTTCTAAGCTAGGAATAATACCAGCAAAAGACTGCTCTATTGTTTCAATTTTATTATCATCATGGTATTTGAATAAGATAACCTCTTCACCTGAGCCATAAAATAATACATTTCTCACTTTTTTGCTTAAATCAGAAAAAGGTGTAGATAGCTTAAAATTATAATGATTTGCAAGTGAAATTAAAGTTTCTATAAAAAACTTTGAAGAGGAGTTACTCCAAGGAGTAATAGCACCGTCGTTGATGCTAATAGTTTCATCCGGTACTATAAGTCTTTCTTCAAAGAAAGACTCTTTGCCAAGCCCTTCACACGATTTACACGCCCCAAATGGACTATTAAAGGAAAAAATACGAGGCTCTAATTCTTCTATTTGAAAACCAGATTCTGGACAAGAATATTTCTCTGAGAAAAAAATTCTTTGACCGTTGCGATATTCTGAATCATGCCCTTCTGGTAAATCGACTATTTCCACGTAAGTTAAGCCATCGGCAAGAAGTAATGACGTCTCTAGGCTTTCTGCGACCCTATTGCCTAAAGAATCTGAGACCACTAACCTATCAATTACAACCTCTATCGTGTGTTTTTTATTCTTATCTATCTTGGGAAACTCATCTATGTCACACAGCTCACCATTTAAAAATAATCTTTGATAACCATGTTTTTTGAGATTTGTTAACTCTCTCCTGAATAACCCCTTTTGCTGACGTACCATTGGAGATAATATATAAATTTTTGCACCCGATGGTAATGCATTCACTACCTTTGCCATTTCGGAAACAGATTGACTCCTGATAGGTAGCCCTGTTGATGGAGAGTAGGCAATACCAACCCTAGCGTAAAGTAGCCTTAAATAATCATAAATTTCAGTAATAGTTCCAACTGTTGAGCGTGGATTTTTAGAGGTTGTTTTTTGGTCTATAGCAATCGCTGGAGATAAACCAGAAATGGATTCTACATTAGGCTTATTTTGTAAGTGTAGGAACTGCCTAGCATATGAAGAAAGGCTCTCAACATACCTTCTTTGACCCTCTGCATATACAGTATCAAATGCTAGAGATGACTTCCCTGAACCACTAAGACCAGTAATGACAACAAACTTATTTTTAGGAATGTTTACATCAATATTTTTAAGATTGTGTTCTTTTGCGCCACGTACTTCAATATATTCTTGCATACAATTTTTCAAATTAAAGCCTCAAGTAAGGCTAAACAACTGTCATTATGGGTCAAAAATGAGTTATTGCAACAGTAATTTTGTTAATCTTTTAGACATTGTCTGCTCTACCTGTAGACATCACTCATTATACTGAGAAGAGATTGTTGTACGGTTCTAAAAAATTTAGACCGTAAGCGACCGCTAAGAGAGCCATACGGAATCTCTTAACTAGGCAGAGATCTCTATACTCTAGAGATCTCATATAACTCGCAAAAAAACTCGTTTACGAGATGACAGGTTGGGGAGATTTTTGTATATATCCAATAGGCACTGCCCCGTGCTTAACTCAGACTAATTTGCTATATGCTGCAAGGCGCATTTTTACTCGGGTGTATCAGTACTTAATATTTGTATACAGGATGCTAGTACGTCCATATGCTAATGCATTATTGTTTCGCAAAAGGTTTTGGCAGACAGAGCGTAGCTATCTGCCACATTTGCAATGATAAATTTCGTGATTACTATATTATCTGCAAGATCTGCAATATCATTACCAGTAATTCCAATTATGCATTCAGAATAAGACTTACCATGAAAATGGTTGGTTGTTTTTATATTGATATTTTGCAAAATATTTACTATTTCGCTTCTTAAATTAGAGTATTTATCCACAGGATCTGAAGCAAAGCTATTATCATCAGAATTATTATTTGATGCATTATCTATCTCGAAATTTATTTTTGCTTCTATTTTTGAATTTTTATGCTTCTTGTTATGGCCTTCTATCCTCTTGATTAAGGCTTGGCGTGCATTTTCACTATTCATTACTTTCTCACAAAAGAAAGTAACTGTAGGGTGACTACGGAATGGATCAAAAAAGTATTTATCTTTTATTGCCTTGAGACTTACAATATCACTTCCACATATCAAATTACTTTCTTGCAGATTTTTTGTGCTAACATCAATTTGCTTTAAAATTTCATTATCATCTAGATATTTCAAAGATATAAAATCTGCATTATGCTCATGTATGAATTTAATCTCAGATTTAGATAATTCCATGAATTTTATACCAACTCCTCTGCAATTTGTACCGCATTCAAAGCAGCACCTTTGCGCAAATTATCAGTACATATCCACATATTGATGCAGTTTTTTCTAGTCATATCATCTCTAATGCGTGAGACATAAACATCATCATTTTCTACTGCCTCAACTGGTGTTACATATTTCATCTCATTTTCCATATTATGCACAGTAATTCCATCCGCCTCATAAAGTAATTCTTCTGCTTCACTTGCATCAATATGATTTTCAAACTCTACATTTACCGACATTGAGTGAGAAACAAAAACTGGCAATCTTACACAAGTAACTGTAGATGAAATGTGATCTCCTATGATTTTCTTAAGCTCACGCTCAATCTTATACTCCTCTTCTGTGTAGCCATCTTTTCTGAAATCTCCGATATGCGGAAATAAATTAAAAGCTATTTGGTTTGGTAATATTTTAGGTTCTGGCTGTTGGAATACAAACTTCGCTTTTGTCTGACTATAGAGCTCATCCATTGCGTCCTTACCAGCACCAGAAACGGATTGATAAGTTGAGATAACAAGTCTTTTTATCTTTGCAGCATTATCGAGGGGTTTTAAAGCTGTAACAAGAGGAATAGTGCAACAATTTGGATTGGATATTATTCCTTTTTTGAAATTCTTTATAGAGTTTACATTTACCTCAGGAACTACCAAGGGTATGTCTTTATCAAGCCTGTAGAAGGAAGATTTATCAATTACAATACATCCTTGATCTGCTGCTTTTTTCGCATATCTCTCAGACACACTAGATCCAGCACAGAAAAACGCTATATCTATATCAGCAAAATCTATTTCTTTTATTTGAAAGACTTTTATGTCTCTATCTTTAAAGCTGACCATCTTGCCTACAGAATTTGACGAAGCAACAGCTATCATCTCCTTCACTGGAAAATTCCTATCTTCTAGGTAAGTTAGAACTTGCCTACCCACATTGCCAGTTGCGCCAATTACCGCAACCACATATTCTTTATTCATAGGTTTTTATCAATTAGAGATTTATTTCCTGAACCGCTCAGGATATGTGTATGAAAATGAAACACAGATTGACCAGCTGATTCCCCATTATTACTGACGATGCGATATTCATCTGCTCCATTATCTTTAGCAATATTAGATATTGTTTTAAAATAATGCGATACTTCATCAGATGACGCATTCTGTGAGAAATCTGAAAAATCTCTATATGCACCTTTTGGTATAACAAGTATATGTATAGGTGTTGCAGGATTGATATCTTTAATTGCTATTATGCTATCATCTTCATATAATTTTTCCGATGGTATCTCACCACTTATAACCTTGGCGAAAATATTATTTTTATCGTACATCTTATGTGTTTTGAACTTGTTGTATTCTTGATAAATATTTGATCTCAGCTTCATCTTCGCTCAATCCAAATACGACATCATCAAGCTCAAAACCTCTTTTTATCATATAATACTCCCTCATTTCAACACCAAAAAATCCAAATATGCATAATATAGCTATAGTAAAAGGATATGTAACATCAATTAATTGGTTAGTATACAGCATGCTTGATAGTGTTGAAACAGCTATTGTGGCTATCACTACCCCCCACATCCTATAATATAAAGCCCAGAATATATTAAAAATCACTGGAATAAACGAGAATCCTTGTGTGATTAATATAGGGTCTGATGTTTTTTTACTTGAATCAATGTATACAGAATATATATTCATAAGCGCTTAGGGTCTTGGAATTGTGTATATGAGTGATTATCTATCACTTAAGTGATTTATACAAGATCAATTATTATTGAGGTGCAAGAAAATTTATCATGTCAGATAATTCTACAAATGGGGCAAATTTAAGGGGTACTACTATCTTGTGTCTAAAGAAGGGCAAAGAAGTCGTGATTGCGGCAGATGGACAGGTATCTTTAGGAAATACAATAGTTAAGGGCAGTGCTAGAAAGTTGCGCACCTTATCAAACAATAAAATTATTGCAGGCTTTGCTGGATCTACTGCAGATGCATTTACTCTTTTTGAAAGGTTAGAGGCAAAATTAGAAAAATATTCTAATCAGTTGCTTCGCAGTACGGTAGAACTTGCAAAAGATTGGCGTACTGACAAATATTTGAGAAGATTAGAGGCGATGCTGATTGTTGCTGATAAAGATAACATTCTAATTGTAACAGGTACAGGAGATGTACTTGAACCAGAGGATAACATAGCAGCCATCGGTTCTGGTGGAACATTTGCGCTTTCTGCAGCTAAGGCACTAATGTCATGTGAGAATAAAATGAGTGCAAAAGAAATTGCCTTAAAGTCAATGAATATAGCTGCTGATATTTGCGTATTCTCAAACCATAATATTATAACTGAGAAAATTACATGAATTTAAAAAATAAAATGGGACTGACTCCATCCCAGATAGTGTCTGAATTAGATAGGTTTATTGTAGGGCAAGAACCTGCAAAAAGGGCAGTAGCTGTTGCACTTCGCAATCGTTATCGTAGATCTCGCGTTGAAGAACCGATGCGTAGTGAAATTGTCCCTAAGAATATTCTTATGATAGGGTCAACTGGTGTTGGTAAAACAGAAATTGCACGTAGGCTTTCAGCGCTTGCAAATGCTCCTTTTATTAAGATTGAAGCCACCAAATTTACGGAAGTAGGTTATGTGGGGCGTGACGTTGAGTCAATAGTACGTGACCTCGCAGAAAATGCAGTTTCTTATCATAAAAGAAAGGCCAAAGAATCTGTAAAAGAAAAAGCAAAGCTTAGAGCTATTGAACGTATCCTAGATACGGTTGTTGGCAAGTCTTCTACTTCTGAGACAAGAGGTAAATTCAGGGAAAAGATTTTAAACGGCGAACTTGATAGTACAGAAATTGATATTGACATTAAAGATGTAAGCCCTGCTGGAGCAAATATCGATATTCCTGGTATGCCAGGTAGTGCTATGGGAGTTCTAAACATAGGAGATATGCTAGGCAAAGCTCTTGGTAATGAAAAAATGAAAAATAAAAGACTTTCCGTAGAAGATGCAATTGAGATTATTACATCCGAAGAATCAGAGAGTATGATTGATGAAGAGAAGGTAATTGTAAATGCAGTAAGCTCCGTAGAAAATGATGGAATAGTCTTTTTAGACGAAATAGACAAAATTGCTTCTAGATTAGATTCCAGAGGGGGCGAGATAAGCAGAGAAGGGGTTCAAAGAGACCTTCTTCCTCTGATTGAAGGTACTAATGTTAGCACTAAATATGGAGCCATAAAAACGGACCACATCCTGTTCATTGCATCTGGTGCTTTCCATTTATCTAAACCATCTGATTTATTGCCAGAACTTCAGGGTAGGCTACCAATACGTGTAGAGATGGAATCTTTAACAAAAGAAGATTTAGTAAAAATTCTAACAGAGCCTGAGTCAAGCCTAATTAAGCAATATATGGCACTTTTAAAGACAGAAGGTGTAGAGGTAGAATTTACTAAAGCTGCAATATCAGAACTTGCAGAAAATGCTGCAAAATTTAATAGGGAAATAGAAGATATAGGGGCAAGACGTTTGCACACTATTTTAGAAAAACTACTTGAGAAGGTGAGCTTTAATGCAAGTGATCTGAAAGAAAAGAAAGTTGTTGTTGATCCAAAATTCGTTAAGAATCAGCTTTCTGATTTTGCTCAAAATACTGATTTAGCTAAATTTATATTATAAAAAGAGTTAATGATAACAAAAATATCCAGCCTGACCTTTAGTGGCGTTGATATTACCGATGTTGATGTTCAGGTACAAATTACCCCTGGAATACCTAAGTTTACCATAGTCGGGCTTGCAGATAAAACCATTGCTGAATCAAAGGAAAGGGTTAGTGCTGCTCTTTCATCAATAGGGCTTTCACTTCCTTCCAAGAAGATATTGGTAAATTTAGCACCAGCAGATCTTATAAAAGAAGGAAGCCATTTTGACCTGCCGATTGGCGTAGCAATTCTTGCAGCGATGAATGTACTTCCTATAGATGCATTAAGGGATTATATGATACTTGGTGAGCTTTCACTAGATGGCGACATACTCCCAGTAAGTGGTGTGCTCCCTGTTGCAATGGGAGCAAGCGCAAGGAACAAAGGCGTGATTTGTGCAAAGCAAAACGGGTCAGAGGCTGCATGGTCTGGTAATGACAGTGTATTAGCAGCTAGTAATTTGCTTGAATTGGTAAATCATTTTAAAGGTACTCAGGTGCTAAAATGCCCTAAGCCAAATCTAGATGATTCAGAAATGCACTATCCTGACCTCAAAGATATCAAGGGTCAAAAAATCGCAAAAAGAGCTTTAAAAATCGCAGCAGCTGGCGGGCACAATTTATTGATGTTTGGGTCACCTGGTTCTGGGAAGTCCATGCTAGCTCAGAGACTACCTGGAATTATGCCTAAACTTGCGCCATCTGAAATACTCGAGTGTAGCATGGTTGCAGGCGTTGCTGGTAAAATAAAAGATGGTTGCCTAATTAGAGAAAGACCTTTCAGATCACCTCACCATTCTTGCACAACAGCTGC
>JAOMYS010000004.1 GCA_028372485.1 Rickettsiaceae bacterium
ATTCCAAAACCTATATGCATTATAACATCTATAGATGATACAAAAGCAATTGATAGAGTAAATGCAGTTATAATAAAACTCACAATGTCGTATAACGCACCAAAAAATATATGCCGATTACTTATCAAGTAAGTAATACTCTCTATAATAGGAATGATAGACTGCGAGAAAAGAAAAGATAAACACCCACTAGAAACAAAGATTAATAATAACCGTACTGGTTCTAAATATTTAATTAATATCTCGAAAGAATACACTCTATATGAAATTATTATTGCTATGTTGAGAATTAGAGCAATAAAAAAGGTGATATAAA
Organism: Rickettsiaceae bacterium; assembly: GCA_028372485.1. Taxonomy (GTDB): domain Bacteria; phylum Pseudomonadota; class Alphaproteobacteria; order Rickettsiales; family Rickettsiaceae; genus Megaera_A. The sequence continues at coordinate 317 of JAOMYS010000004.1, forward strand.
AACATTTAAAAGTCCTTGGATATTTGTTAAATATTTGTTGATTTATTGAGATAGCCAATTGACTAAAAAAAGTCATATCACTGTAAGGTCTGAATCCGACAAATTGAATTAGCTCTAAAAGTTCATTTCTCGATAATTCGATCTTATCTGTTTCTTGTATCATATTATCAATATCTAGTAGAATAAATAAATCTATATATCGTCACAAATTTCTTATATAAAATGCCCTTTATACGAACATGATAGATAATTGCAAACTTTTTAATCATTTATGATATCACGTACTCGTTTTTCCAACTCAGCAATATTAGCACTCACATTTATGAGATTATTTTGTGATTTCATGGTAGATAGCTGAGCTTTTATAACAATTTTAGAAGCATTTCTATAAGGGTAAACCTTTATATCCGCTAACACAGAAGCATTAGACAGATTAAATTCGTACTTATCAATCGCTCTTCTATATAAAGCACCACGATGCAAATTGGCTTTCATAGCATCAGAAGGAAATTCAGATACTAACTCAAAGTTATAGTCTAATTTCGCAGACTCCAAGTAATTCTTTATATCAAATCTCGGTATTGGAAAAGGTAGCACTAGACCCTCTTGATATGTGCTAGAGGACTTGGCTTCAAATATAACTACATTATCAGTACCCTTTTGTTCCTTGATTATATTACCAATATATATTATCCCTGATCCTGCTGTACCATTGTCTACTCTTCTCTCGATTTGCCATCCTGTATCACCAAATCTAGGAATAATTTTCTCTTGTTTAGAATCTACCCCCCATTGCTTAGAATAAAACATCAATCCATTGATCCCCTGTAAATTTGGTAAACTCCTCGGAACAAGATATGTTATTTTTATATCCTTAACTTCCTTCACTTCAGAATCTTTAGGAGTAAGTTGAATATCATAATCACCCGGAAGAGTCATTTTATTTGCGCAACCAGAAATTAAAATGCATACAAATAATAATAAAAATCTTGATACCATATTATCCTCTATTAATTTATATATTTATACTAGATTTAGTGACTTACTCTGTAACAGTAAAAGAATAAAATTCTACGCTCAAGATAATAATAGATAAAATATATTTATTCAACCCTTGATTGAACATTTAGGCGTAAAAAAAGCTTGTATTGCAAGCTTGGCAGCGACCTACTCTCCCGTGCCTCAGGGCAAAGTACCATCGGCGCTGTGAGGTTTCACTTCCGAGTTCGGAATGGAATCGAGTGTTTCACTCACGCTATAACCACCAAGCTAGCAATACAAGCTTTTTAAAATGCTGTATTGTACAGAATTATTACAAAAAAATTCATAATAACCCAGATAAACTGCGCTGATAAAGAATAAAATAAATACGTTTTATAAATAGCGAAATATAAGATTAACACTACATGCAATCGTATAATCTCTGTTAGCGCCTAATTTTTATCTTTATACTATCAAAAATGAAGTATAAGGACAAAAAAGAATTGCTAAAGCAAAATAAAACAATCGAGCTATTAGTACCAGTTAGCTTCATGCGTTACCGCACTTCCACACCTGGCCTATCAACGTGGTGGTCTTCCACGGCTCTGATAGGGAAGTCTAGTTTTGAGGTGGGTTTCCCGCTTAGATGCATTCAGCGGTTATCCCTTCCATACTTAGCTACCCAGCTATGCCGCTGGCGCGACAACTGGCCCACCAGAGGTATGTCCACCTCGGTCCTCTCGTACTAAAGGCAGATCCTCTCAAACTTCCTACACCCACGGCAGATAGGGACCGAACTGTCTCACGACGTTCTAAACCCAGCTCACGTACCACTTTAAACGGCGAACAGCCGTACCCTTGGGACCTTCTCCAGCCCCAGGATGTGATGAGCCGACATCGAGGTGCCAAACGATTTCGTCGATATGGACTCTTGGAAATCATCAGCCTGTTATCCCCGGCGTACCTTTTATCCGTTGAGCGATGGCCCTTCCACTCGGAACCACCGGATCACTATGACCGACTTTCGTCTCTGCTCGACTTGTCAGTCTCGCAGTCAGGCTAGCTTATGCCATTGCACTCTAACAGTTGATTTCTGACCAACCTGAGCTAACCTTCGCACGCCTCCGTTACTGTTTAGGAGGCGACCGCCCCAGTCAAACTACCCACCATGCATTGTCCCAAGTCCTGATTCAAGGATTCATGGTTAGATGCCAAAGATCAAAAGGGTGGTATCTCATATTGTGACTCCACAAGCGCTTGCGCTCCTGCTTCATAGTCTACCACCTATTCTGCACATTTAATCTCTAACACCAGTGCAAAGCTATAGTAAAGGTGCACGGGGTCTTTCCGTCTAACCGCGGGTACTCCGCATCTTAACGGAGAATTCAATTTCGCTGAGTCGATACTGGAGACAGTGGGGAATTCGTTACGCCATTCGTGCGGGTCGGAACTTACCCGACAAGGAATTTCGCTACCTTAGGACCGTCATAGTTACGGCCGCCGTTCACTGGGACTTCAATTCAGAGCTTGCACCCCTCCTTTTAATCTTCCAGCACTGGGCAGGCGTCAGACCCTATACTTCGTCTATTGACTTTGCAGAGCCCTGTGTTTTTAGTAAACAGTCGATACCCCCTAGTTTGTGCCACCTATATCTGGTTGCCCAGATATAGGCCATCTTTCTCCCGAAGTTACAGATGCAATTTGCCTAGTTCCTTCAGCATCGTTCTCTCAAGCGCCTTGGTATACTCTACCTGTCCACCTGTGTCGGTTTGGGGTACGGTCTATAATGAAGGTGCTATTTCCTGGAAGTCATTCACTGCATACCCAATCCAATAAGGGTATACAACTTTTTGACCTCGTCACATCCTTCAGGTTCAGGAATATTAACCTGATTCCCATCGGCTACGCCTTTCAGCCTTGCCTTAGGGGCCGACTAACCCTGCGCAGATTAGCTTTACGCAGGAAACCTTGGACTTTCGGCGAGAATGTTTCTCACATTCTTTGTCGCTACTCATGTCAGCATTCTCACTTCCGATACCTCCAGCAACCCTTACAGATTGCCTTCACAGGCTTACGGAACGCTCCGCTACCACTCATATGTAAACATATGAATCCGCATCTTCGGTACATAACTTTAGCCCCGCTACATTGTCGGCGCAGGAAGACTTATTTAGACTAGTGAGCTATTACGCTTTCTTTAAAGGATGGCTGCTTCTAAGCCAACCTCCTAGTTGTTTTGGTCTTCCCACATCCTTTAACACTTAGTTATGATTTTGGGACCTTAGATGGCGGTCTGGGCTCTTTCCCTCTTGACCATGGACCTTAGCACCCATGGTCTGTCTGCTATACTGTACTCACTGGCATTCGGAGTTTGGTTAAGTTTGGTAAGTCTGTTGGACCCCCTAGCTCATCCAGTGCTCTACCTCCAGTGGTAATATATAACGCTCTACCTAAATAGATTTCGCGGAGAACCAGCTATATCCGAGTTTGATTGGCCTTTCACCCCTAACCACAGCTCATCCCCTAATTTTTCAACATTAGTGGGTTCGGTCCTTCAGTAGATGTTACTCCACCTTCAACCTGGCCATGGCTAGATCACTCGGTTTCGGGTCTAATTCATCGAACTATGGTCGCCCTATTCAGACTCGCTTTCGCTACGCCTACACCTAACGGCTTAAGCTTGCTCGATAAACTAAGTCGCTGACCCATTATACAAAAGGTACGCAGTCACAGAAGCAAGCTTCTGCTCCTACTGCTTGTAAGCATTCGGTTTCAGTGTCTATTTCACTCCCCTAATCGGGGTTCTTTTCACCTTTCCCTCACGGTACTAGTTCACTATCGGTCGTTAGAGAGTACTTAGGCTTGGAGGGTGGTCCCCCCATTTTCAGACAGGATTTCACGTGTCCCGCCCTACTCTAGGACTTTAAAAAATCTTACCTATACAGGGCTATCACCTATTATTGCCAACTTTTCCATGTTGTTCTAGTTTATTTCTTAAAGCCACTTGCCTGGTCCGCGTTCGCTCGTCACTACTAACGGAGTCTCGGTTGATGTCCTTTCCTTCAGCTAATGAGATATTTCAGTTCACTGAGTTTGCTTCACATAGCTATGTATTCACTATGTGATACCTGATAAATCAGGTGGGTTTTCCCATTCGGAAATCTCCGGATCAAAGTCTATTCACAACTCCCCGGAGCTTATCGCAGTGTATTACGTCCTTCATCGCCTTCTAACGCCAAGGCATCCACCAAATGCTCTTATATTATTAATTTGCCAAAACTTGAGATCACACGATGCATGTAGAGTTAATTTTACACGCTCAGTATTTACTCGCGATATTATCGCGGTGTGTATTTTGTTTTTATTCTTTATCAACTTTTTAAACAGCTGTAAGCATCACTCGCTTACGTGCTAGTTTTTATATATACATTCCCCGCCTCTGTCAAACACTATTTTGAAAAAAATACAAAGAAAATACATTAAGCATCGAAGCGCACGCACAGATATAAGATTAAATTACACAAAAAAAAATTTACCCTAAATAGGTTAATAAAAAAATTACCTAATAGCAGAACAAAAAAACTCAAAGATAAGTTGAATATTATCTAAATATTTGTAGTCTGTAATGCAATTATCAAAAATTCAAATTATGAGTAAATTTATCAAAACCGGAGATAAAAGTAGTACTAAAGTACAAAATGAGCTTTTACCAGAGGTATATAAATTATTTCTTTCACAAAAAGATTTATATAAAGATCTCTTCTATACAATAAGTCTTCCGGAAGACAATTGGAATAAAGATGTATTATATCTATATGAGGCAACGCTTAAAGGGACATTAGATAATTATTACCCCAACTTTAAACAGAAAATCCTAAGCGCTACAGCAAGAGCGCTACATCCAGACCATGTCACTACATTATGCGAAGGAAGCCTCCTTAATGCACTTACACACTTATATCATGTTACATGTGAAGCATATCCAGAAGCAGATCACAAAGCAGTAGAGCGAGAGATAAATAATATAGCATCAAAAAAAATATCTCAAAACTTTCTTGATGATCAAAAAGAAATAGTGGAATACAACAAACAACTTAATATACAAGTACAATACTTACACGAATCAGCACTTCAAGGAACGTTGGATACCTATTATCCTAAATTTAAACAACATATATTAAACATTACACATAACAGGGTGTACCCTGAATTTGCGAAGCAGTTTTGCCACGCACAAAAATACAGTGAGGCAAAGAAACTAGCAGAAGAGTCCAATAAAGTTTGGCAAAACTTATACGAATCAATAATTCTCGATACATTCAAAAAAGAAAAAGAACAAATAGGAAACAAAATAGTAAACCTTACTTCAGGAAAAGTATCCGAAGATTTTGTCAACGATCTTTGCACAAAAAAACAAAGAGATGCAGAAGAAATAACATACAAATTCAATGAAATTCCGCAAAATTTATACAACACTGATTATACTGCAATTAAACAAGAAATGCATGAGCTCACTAATGGCAAAGTATCAGCAGGCTTTGTTGAAAATTTTTTCAACAAAAATATACAAATTAGGCAAAAAATAGATAACCTCCCGCCCCTTCAAGAATATGATTTCATAGAAAATGAATACATAGAAAAAAATGAAGGCAGAAAAGAAATGGGTAGCATCAATGTGGAATATCCTAACTCTGGTCAAGAAGATCTAGATTAATTACCAACAGAGCATTTGCCTCTCAGACATTCATCAAAACATCATGAAGTAATTTTACTGCGCATTCAGCATCTTCGTCATGCACTAACACAAACATCCTAGAATCAGAGACATCGAACCATAATATTTTTATACTATTTTGCTCAAGCAAATGTGTTACTCTGTGTATTAAATTAGTGTCACTTTGAACCCCATAGCCCACAACAGATACTGTAGAAATATTGAGGTGCAACTCATACTCACGTAAAAACCCTTGATCTCTTAAGTTACTTAACAAATTCTGGCATTTGTTCTTATCTGATAGATTGATAATAACTGCAAAACCCTTCTCTTCAAGTTCACACAAATGTTCTATTTGAATAGAATTTTCATTAAAAATCCCTACAATTTTATCTGAATTAGCGCCTACATGTGAAGCATCTATTTTTAGCAAATTTTTATTTGATGTAACAGCTATTATATCTTTTTCATTCTTCTTACAAGCTTCAGGACTAATTATCGTACGGGTATTTCGTGTAAATGAAGACAAAACCCTCATATGAAGCTCATAGCGCTTTGCAACAAGTGCAGCCCTTGAATGCAATACTTTTGCCCCAGCAGAACATAATGCATATAACTCATCAACGTGCATTCTATCTATCTTCTTTGCATCATGAACGATCCTAGGATCTGCACTATATATACCATCAACATCAGTATATATATCGCACCTATCTGCACTTAAATTTGCTGCAATAATAGCGGCACTAGTATCAGATCCCCCCTTTCCTAGCGTTGCTATATCACCATTATCATTTACACCTTGAAAACCTGTGATCACTGGAATAATACCAGAGTCCAGCATACTTCTTATCAGTTTAGAATCTACTTCTAACAACTGTGCATTACCATGAACATCATCTGCCTTTAATCCAACTTGCCAAGACTGCATGGATCTTGCCATAATTCCTATGTCTTGGAGCTTAAGCGCAAGAAGAGATGCTGTTACAACCTCACCACTAGAAAGAGCTGCATCATACTCCCTTATATGAGACGTACGATCCAATTTAGACAAAGCATCGCATTTTGCAATAAGTGAATTAGTCACGCCAGCCATGGCAGATACCACAACCACCACTTTACTTCCTAAATTCATCTCTTCCTGAATTATCTTCGCTACATTACTTAGCCTTTCTACATCCGCAACGGAGGTGCCTCCAAATTTTTGAACAATTATTTTCATAGAGGAAATATCATTGTAAAAGAAAATATAAATAAATCAGGCGCAATGATATCATTTTACTGATAATTTTTGAAGGAATAATATTTACAGCTAAATCGTTATAAACTACCCTAAACTTATACATAAACTAAGTTTAAATATAATTACAAATGCAAACCTCATCAATCGATAAAAAAGAACTAGAAAAATTCAACAAGACAAGCAAAGAATGGTGGCACAAAGACGGTGAATTCCAGATGCTTCACGAAATCACACCTATCAGAGTAGAGTACATAAATTCTGTCATTAATAATCATTTCAAAACAAAAAGTAATAAGAAGCTAAAACTCATTGATGTCGGGTGCGGTGGAGGCTTGATATCTATCCCCATGTGCAAGCTTGGATTTGATGTTACTGCACTTGATCCCAACGAAACAAACGTTAAAAATATTACATCGTATGCAAAGGACCATAATCTGAATATAAAATGCATAGGAAATACAGTTGAGGAACACATCAAAACAAATCCAAAATATGATATTGTGTTATGTTTAGAAGTAATAGAACACGTATCAAATCTAGAAGAGTTTGTGCAGAATCTTTCCAAGCTCGTATCAGACAAAGGTATTCTTGTTCTCTCTACCATAAACAGAAATATAAAATCCTATTTACAAGCAATTATCGTGGCAGAGTATATACTTGGATGGATCCCCAAAAAAACACATGATCACGAAAAATTTGTAAAGCCTTCGAAAATTGTCTCGATATTAGAAAATACAGATTTAACGCTAAAAGAACTAAAAGGCTTGTCACTCTCTATTCCATCGCAGAATTGGTATATATCAAACGATATAGATGTAAATTACTTCGCTGTATTCCAAAAATAAATCAATCAATCTATCTCTTCAATATTCACTATAATCACAGGAGATTTATTTGTCTCCTGCTTGATTGTTTTTCTTACAGTCTTCTTAACGCAAGATTCTATCTGATCAATGCCAAGAGAATTTTTTGCGCTCTTACGTTGACCTTTTAATGCAATCTGCACTTCTTCTTTAATAGAATCAATAAGCTCACCATCTTCTATATGGTCTAACAAACCAGGCGTTGAAACGATAGGACTCGCAACAAGCCTCAACTTATCGTCAAGCACAATAGAAGCAACAACGATTCCAGAATGAACCATTCTCTTACGCATTTTAAAAATAACAGAATCATCCGGCAGTAAGTAGTTTCCATCTACCGCCAAATAACCATTTTTCACCCTGTCAATTACCTTTGAAGATTCTTCCTCTAAAAGCACAACAGAGCCATTTTCCACTTCCACTGCATGTTTAATTCCATGAGCTTTTGCAAGTTTTGCATGTTCATGAATATGAATAGGCTCACCATGTACAGGAATACAAACTTGCGGACGAACTAAATCGTACATTTGCTGAAGCTCCTCAACTCCAGGATGACCAGATACATGAACGAAATGATCTCTCTCTGTTACAACCTCGATTTTCCTTTTTACGAAATTATTGAATAATTTAAAAATCTTTTTGTCATTCCCGGGAATTATTTTAGATGAGAAAATCACAGTATCCCTAGGTGCTAACTTAATAGAAGAATGAGAATCATTTGCTATTTTTCCAATAGCGGCCATAGGCTCACCTTGACACCCCGTGGCAATTATAAGCAGGTCTTTCCTTTTATGATTAGCAATTGAGCGCTCATCAAGTAATGGTTCTATGTCATTCAAATATCCGCTATCTTGCGCAGCTTCCATCATTCTATGCATGCTACGACCAGTAATCGCTACTTTTCTTCCAGCTTTCTGCCCAGCATGAATAATAGTATCAAGACGAGCCAAGTTTGATGCAAATGTAGTAACAATAACCATCTCGGGGCATCCAGAAATAATATCAACTAAACTATCACGCACATCTCCTTCAGAACCAGAAGAACCCTTGTTAAACACATTTGTTGAATCGCATACAAGTGCGAGCACCCCTTCATCCCCGCATTTCCTTAAGGCATCTTGATCCGAAGGCTTGCCAACTATAGGGTTTGGATCAAATTTCCAATCCCCAGTATGAAGAATATTCCCAGCATCAGTTCTTATCATTAAGGCATGCATTTCTGGTGCAGAATGCGTAAGCCCAATCATTTCAATAGAGAAAGGCCCTAAGTCAAATTTCTTCTCTGGATTGATTTCATGGATCTTCACCTTATCAGCAAAAGAATATTCTGCTAATTTGCTCTTCAAAAATGATTTTGTAAATTTAGTTGTGTAAATAGTACATTCAAGACCACCCCACAAATACTGAATAGCACCTAAATGATCTTCATGTGCATGTGTTAAAATGATACCAAGCAAATTCTTCTTTTGCGCTTCAATAAAACTTAAATCAGCAACTACCATATCTACACCTGGTAGATTCTCATCTGCAAATCCACTTCCGCAATCCACCATTATCCATTTTCCTTGAAAATGGTATAAATTAACATTAATTCCGATTTCGTTTGAACCACCAAGTGGGATAAATAATAATTTGTTTTTATATGTTTTCGGGTTGAATGACATTAGATTTTTTGTATTATTCTGTATAAAATTTGATAGCTCTTTATACCTTATTATTTGCATCTAGTCTATGATTAATAATTATTTAGTTAATTTGAGTTTAACAATTTCTGGTATATTGCTGCTGATATTTGTTTTATTCCCAGATATTGATATCTCTATTTCATCACTATTTTATGATAGTGACCTTAGGTTTTTTTATAAAGATTCCTTCATTATAGAGTTAATTTTTAGAAGCATCCCATTAATTACAAAAATCTTTGTAGCAATATGTTTTTCAAATCTCATATATGTGCTTCTAAAACATAAAAATATAAAATCTGTCGTTAGATCATGGGCTTTTTTCTTATGTATTACAGCTGCAATTGCCCCTGCATTTACAGTAAATTACGCGTTAAAAGAAAATTTTGGCAGAGCACGCCCAAAACAGATCAAGGAATTTGCAAGAGATAAGACATTCTCCAGAGCATTTGTTATATCAGACCAATGCGATACAAATTGTTCATTTTCCTCTGGTCATGCCGCTATGGCGTTTTATTTCTCAAGCATAGCATATATAGTGAATATCATCTATTTCAATAGAGTGTATTTATCTATGTTAATCTTCGGATTTATAGTAGGATTATCTCGCATTGCAGTTGGTGGGCATTTTGCAAGCGATGTAATAGCTTCATGCTTCATTGTATTATTATTGAATCATCTAACATATCTTTTATGGAAAAACATAACTTCAAAATGGAAAAAATAGCGTTAATCCATAATGAGCAAGAGAATGTATCTGAAATCGTAAAATTGATTAATACGAAATTCACAGTTATCTCTGATCCTCAAGATTCTGACCTAATCATAGTGATAGGTGGGGATGGGATGATGCTACATACAATGCAAAAATTTATGCATCTTAATATACCTTTTTATGGGATAAACGCAGGTAGCATAGGGTTCTTGATGAATAATTTTCACAAAGAGAACTTCTTAGAAAATGTGAGAAATTCTACTATTACCAAACTCTATCCGTTAGAAATGCACGCAGTTGATAATAACGGTAAGGAATTTAAGTCTCTTGCAATCAATGAAGTATCAATCTTCAGACAGACTAATCAGGCTACAAAATTCAAAATCAAAATAAACGGCACGGAGCGCATAGAATTATCTGCCGATGGCGCTCTTGTATCTACCCCCGCTGGCAGCAGCGCATATAATCTCTCTGCTGGAGGTAAGATAGTGCCTCTTAATGCGAATGTTTTATGCTTAACGCCGATATGTACGTTCAGACCACGCAGATGGAACGGTGCATTGCTCCCAACAGATGTAGAAATCACATTTGAAATACTTGAACATAAAACAAGACCTGTTAATGCGGTTGCTGATTTTCATGAATTTCAAAATGTAACATCAGTATCTGTAAGATCAACTAATAAGCAAGTAATACAAATATTGTTTGACAAGCACCACACATTTGAAGATAGAGTTATCAAAGAGCAATTTAGTAACTGAGATCTACTTAATCAAATTCAAGGCATCTATACCCCCTCTCTAAGTCATATTCCGCACGTGACCTGCGCAATGTCTTTCCGTAAGCGACCGCTAAGGGAGCTATACGGAATCTCATAACAAATATAGAATCAACCTCTATGCTCTATAGATCTCGTATAACTCGTTAAAAAACTCGTTTACGAGATGACAGTAAGTCATTTATCATTCCGTAAACGATTTTCCCTCACGCAAGAGCCATACGTACAATGCCTAAGAAAATCTCCTTCTACTTTACAACTTCTTGCCTACCTGTTTATTATAAGCAAAGTAAATGATAGACTACTATTAAGAGCATTGAAGAATTATGAAAATGGTTGAAGAAGAACAGATCAAAAAAGATTTAGCAGATGCGTATAAGATTCTTGCGAAACTTGGTATGGATGACCACACATATACTCATTTATCTGCAAGACCCAAAGATGCTGATTTTTATTATATATTCCCATTTGGCTATCGCTTTGAAGAAGTAACGCCAGAATGTTTACTTAAAGTAAGCTTAGATGGGAAAGTATTGGAAGGACACGAATATCAATATAATAAAACAGGATATGTAATACACGGTAGCATCTATAAAGCACGACAAGAACTAACATCAATTTTTCACTTGCATACGATAGCTACTGTCGCAGTATCTGCTATGAAAGATGGACTACTTCCAATTAGCCAGTGGGCGTTACATTTTTACGATCAAATATCTTACCATGAGTATAATTCATTAGTTTTAGACGAAGACACTCAAGGTCAGGATCTCGTAAAAGATATGGGAGATAAAAAGATAATGTTTCTGCGTAATCATGGTTTCATAGCTTGCGGTAGAACTATTTGCGAGGCAATGTTTTATTGTTATCATCTTGAAAATGCATGCAAAACTCAAATCGCTACACTTTCTTGTAATCAGGAAGTAGTTACACCTGATAAAGAAATATGCAAGAAAGCTAATAGCGATTTACTAAATTTTGAAAAAAACCTTGGAATGCGAGATTGGAAAGCTTGGGTAAAATGGATTGAAAATAATACAAAATAGTGTTTTATATTATTTTGTATTAGTATTTTGCTTTTGCAATCTAGATATATCTTTTTCTTTTTTCTTTAACAAATCATTAAAATCAGATTTTTCATATGTTTTATTATCTGAAGCTTTATCTAATACTTTATTAAAATGCTTTCTCACTTTATCTGATGTTTGTGGGTCATTAAGCTGTGCTATCATCTTACTCATTGTATTTGTATTATTGCTTAAAGTTGTGCTACCACTACGGGTCATCGCTGCAACTGCAATAAAATCTTCTAACACATAATCTGGCTTCTTTGCTTTCCATGTCTCTGATTTGCAATAAGATAGCATCTTTTTTAATTTTTCTTCCTTACCACCTAAAATTTTATCCTCCCACGTTTCGATTAAACCTTCAGATTGAGTAGACTCATAAAGTTGCAACGCAAATTCTCGTAAATCTAGATTCTCCTCTCTCTTCCCTATTTCAAAATTATCAAAATGACGAGCTGTTTGTATATTTCCCTTTTCATGTAAATACTCAGCTTTTGTTTGTGCTTTATCAAAGGATAGCGTAGATACATCTTTTGTATCTAATAGCACTGTATTTAAAGCATTTTCTCTTAATTCTTCGTGCGTTTTATCATCTTCATCTGTGTATGTGAAAGTACCTTTAACTTTACTTGCCATTTTAAAAACAACATTTACAAGGAATTTCATTAAAAAATTCATATCAGATTTATTCTCCTTCTGGCTATAAATAGCTATATTAGCTCTATTATCAGGTTCATATGATCCAAATGCCAATGTTAGTATTCTTCCTTCTTTTTTAGAGTCCTGAATTTGTTTAAGAGACTCTAAAAGTTTTGGTTGCATGTCACTATCTTGGAAGTATTTTGTTGGGATATTGTCTCTATACCCTCCATCTACATATTTAGTGCCGTTAATATCAACAGGTTCAAAAACCAAAGGTATCGAAGCAGATGCTCTGCATGCTAAAGCAATTTCCACATCCGGTTTTTCTTTCGCATTAAATATAGTTAATTCTCCTGTACCTTTGTTAGTGGCTGTAATAATTAAATCCTTAAATTTTATTGGATCAATAATATGTAATATTTCAAGATCCTTAAATGTTATAGATTCATTTTTCTCCGCCTTTTCTTTTAAATCTCTAAGTTGCTTGCAATTATTCTTTAGTGTAGATTGTAATGTATCTAACTGATGTGTTAAAGCATCGATGCGATGTTTTGCATGTTCTGAATTTTTTGTGTCAGATTTAGATGCTGTGCTATCACCACCTGAATTGTTCATATCTTTTTTCAAACCATTAAGCTCTTTCTGAATTTCATTTACACGCTTTTCAGCAAGCTCTTTCACTCCACCAAAATTTGCATCTGAAAGATAATCAGAGATATTTGTGCTTACTATAGTTTTGACAAGCTCGTATAAAGGCTTTCCGTCTTTTGTCAAAAAACCATCACCTAATAATCCCTTTAAATTAGTTTCTGTAGATATTTTTTGAAAATATTTTTTGCTAATTCCAGTAGAGATAGCAGCAGCTGTAATAGCTCCTGCAGAGCTTCCCGCTAACGCTTCTAGCCCATCTAAAATTCCAGAATTTACTAGAGCTTCGTGTGCGCCAGAATATATTGCCCCCTTAGCACCACCACCACTAAATGCTGCGCATTTGAATGGCTCATTCTGCGCTTTTTGCAATTTTCTTAAATAATTTTCATCTATATTTTTAGGCATATTCTTGCAGTAAAGCCTTGATTTGTTAATCTATTCCTCTGATTGTATCAATAAATTAACGGTATATAAATTATTTCTCTGACGACTATATATGACATAAGGATTTTTTTTTGCTATAGTGCTGTTTTTATTTAGTAGTGTTTTTTAAGTTATGCAGTTTATTGACGAAGCAAAAATTTATATAAAAGCTGGCAATGGCGGGCATGGCGCTGTTAGCTTTCGTCGTGAAAAATATATAGAACGTGGAGGCCCAGACGGAGGAGACGGAGGTAAAGGAGGAAGTGTTATCTTTCGTAGCAACCCTCATTTGAACACTTTATTGCAATTCCGTTATAAGCGTCATTTTAAAGCAGATAATGGCGAAGGAGGGAAAGGGTATAATAAGACAGGGAAATCACGTTCTCCTCTTGTTCTTGAAGTTCCCGTAGGAACTCAGATTTTTTCTGAATTAGATAGCTTATTAATTCATGATTTTACAATTCCTTATGAAGAACTAGAAATTCTTGAGGGTGGCAAAGGTGGTTTAGGAAATAGTCATTTTAAATCATCAATAAATCAAGCCCCAAGAAGAAGAACTGACGGCAAAGTAGGAGAAGAAATGGATGTTAGGCTAGAGCTAAAACTCCTTTCTGATGCTGGTCTTGTAGGACTGCCAAATGTTGGAAAATCTACATTACTTTCTAAAGTTACATCAGCAAAACCTAAAATTGCTGACTACCATTTTACTACCCTGAAACCATCGCTTGGTGTTGTATATGTTAATGAAGAAGAATTTGTTTTAGCTGACATACCAGGCTTAATTAAAGGAGCACATCAAGGCACTGGTTTAGGTGATAGATTTTTAAAGCATATTGAGCGTTGTGGCGTACTAGTCCATCTAATAGATGCAAGATCTGATGATGTAAGAAGTGACTACATAACTATCAGAAAAGAATTAGAATCTTATTCACCACTCTTGAAAGATAAGAAAGAAATTTTATGTATCAACAAAATCGATAGTATAGAACCTGACGTTTTGGAAGAAAAGATTAGAATTTTAACCAACTTAACAAAAAAACCAATACATCAGATATCCAATTATACAGAGGAAGGTCTTAAACCTCTATTGAAAGAATTACTAAAATGCGTAAAAGAAAATAGTCCTTTTAGCGACTGAGTCTTGACTATGATATCTTAGAAATTTAGAAATAAGTTCAGAACGAGTCATAACCAGTGCTATTATTATATTTCTCTGTCATATTTTTTATTTATTAATGGCGCTTTTTTCTTTGGTTTGCTCAATATTTTTTTTATCATCTCAGGACGCCCATCTCGTGTTTTCTTTTTCGTTTCTTTTTTGCTATATCTATTTTGTAGATCATCAGCAACATCGTTCTCAACCAGAGTATTTTTAGATAATCTTACATGTGAGTCATTAAATATCCGATGTAATTTGGAGGTTTTTGATTGCTTTTTTATACTAACTTTTTTTGAATTTTTATAATCCTTTAACTCTACGCCAGCTCTTTTTCTTGCTTTGCCCTTAACATGTTTCACACCTTCTATAAAATATTGATCTGCAAATTTCTTTCCCGTATATCTTCCAAAACCTAATTGATCACTACGTTCTTTAACGTAACTTACTAAATTTCCATCGAAAGCTTCAATTTTTGCATCTGTTTTTATCCACTGAATAGATTTTTTATCTTGGTTTCTAATTCCCTCCGTAGTAAGCATTTTATTATATTGCTTTGTAATTTTAGCAACTTGTTCTTCTGGAAGAGCATCTCCTCCTACAAATTCTGATAATGCATTATCTATATCTACCTGTAGCTGCATTAATTTTGATACATTCTTCATTTGCTTTTGATTTTTACCACAAAATTCACCAATATTATCAAAAATTTCTCTGATCTGTCCGTTAACATCAGTGTTTTGCTTATTAATTACAGGAGCATCAATAGCATTATTGATGGCCTTCAAAGATTGTAGGATATGATTTTGTGTTTTTTTATCCTTTTGAAGCTCAGAAATTAAAAGTACAAATTCCTTATAAGCTGAATCCACCCCTCTTTTCATCCCAGTAGATCTAGCAATATTTTTGAATGCGTCTGCCAATTCTTTGCTAGGCATCATGCCAGGATAATCCCTCCATAGTTTTGGCTTATCCCCCTTGGGAAAACCAGCGATATTTTCACGATTGAGAAAATCTAAAATTTGATTATTTTTATTCCTAACACCACCACCAAATAATTTAGGAGCATTCAATAGATCATTAAATGCATGACCAAAATCAATTCTGGCAATATTACGGTCAACTACCATCATATTACCTGGATTTACGTCGTGATCACCAACAAGTGCAGAAATTGCAATTCCATTTGCCAATTGCTTACGAAATTTTTTATGTTTATCTCCTGCTATGTTGTACTGCCCCTCATATATAGCCTCTCTATTGCCACTTACAAAAACAGCGTGTTTTCTAAATTCCGTACCATGCTTTTTTGCATATTCATCTAAGGTACGAACTTTATTCCCCGTTAAGTATTTTGATGCTACAGAAACTTGCTTTTTTTGTGTATCATAAGATAAAGAAACATCTGGTACAGCAGCTGATCCATCTCTATTTTTTAACATTGCCTGTCCAATTTTGGATGCTATAACTTCACCAAAATTTTCCCTATCTACCCCTCCTGCTTTTGTTCTTCTAAGTAATGTATTAGATAGAATAGAGGGTTTTAATTGGTAGTAATCTCCGCTCCCGTGTTTTACTCGCCTACTTCCAGTAACTCCACCTGTATTTTTTGCTTCTTTTAAATCGAACTCTTCAAAATTTATAGGCATAACATTACTCATCAAAAAACAATACCCCCAGGGTATATTAAATATTTTACGATTATTAATATATTGATGCTAGTAATAAATGCTAAAAGTTAAATTTGATAGAGATCAATGTAGAAGTCTGGTTACAGGTTATAAACAAGAACAACCAGACTTGCGTGAATTATTAGGGTATTACTATGCGAAAATTCTCCAACCTGTGTCGTCCCGTAAGTTTGAGTACCCAAGGTACGAGAATTATACGGGATCTCTCTAAAGCATGGAGATTAATTCTAGAACCGAAGAGATTCCGTATAGCTTCCTTAGCAGTCACGTGCGGAATGACAAATGACTTACTGTCATTTCGTAAATTGGAGCATTACTTATAGCGAAAATTATACGAGATATATAAATAATCTCACCTAATTCCAGTCTTCCATGTGATGTGAGTATCCGAAATTATCTGGTAAATTCATGAAAGAATTGCCATATCTTTTCTTTAACACATTATATGTATTGTGTGGTACAGGGAACTCCCGACCTTCAAATTTAGCTTTAGTAAGCGGGTATATGTCAGACACCGGAAAAAATGAGTTAAAGATATTATCACTATTACTCTTTGATATATTCCGCATCAATATCACATAATTGTCAGATAAATTCCTATTCTTGCTACAAGATACTTCTATTGAATCTAGACGTTCATAACGCTTATTTCTAAAATACTGAATTTTCTGTATACCAGACCAATATTTCATGTAATTCATAAAATCATTATGCTTTTTGGTGGTAGTACAGATATGGCTAAAAATATCAAAACCACCATATTTATTACTAAAAAACCAAAGAGCACCTTTATCATTACCATTTTGAGGAGATAGACTAATATTCAAGTCAGGATTTTTTGATAGCTCTAATAATTTATCTAGATTATCATTTGTCATGCTTATATCTATATCATCATCCCAAGCTATAAAGCCCGAATGGCGATATGATCCAAGAAGAGTACCAAAATCTAACCAATATTCTATATCATGGTTTCTAGCTAATTTATCAAATTCTCTCAGTGCTTCAAGTAGCTTCTCTTGCTTGTTTCTTAAAGCGCCATGAGCTTTTGGTATATTCTGCACCCCACCACTAAATAGCTTTACGATATATTTATTTTGTTCATGTAAAACGTAAGCGTCCAGGCAACCAGCTTATGGACAAAAATAAAATTATAATTTAAGATTCCAGGGCAGTAGGTCTGCCAGTTTGTTGGAGTTATAATCCTGTATAACATCAAGAACCTTCTTCAAGTACAGCTCTGGATTAACATCATTCAATTTTGCTGTTTCAATGATGGTATAAAAGATAGCAGCAGTACTTCCACCATCGTCTGAGCCAGCGAACATCCAATTCTTACGTCCCAAGGCAATTGACCTCATAGATCTTTCGGCTGCATTATTATCTATTTCTATTTTACCATCATCTAAAAAGCGCATTAAAGCCTCCTGGTTGTTTAGAGCATACCGTATAGCCTTTGCTGTACTGCCTTTTTGCGGCAATTTAATAAGTTCTGTCTTTATAGTTCTGAAGAATTCTTCGACAAGAACCTTAGATCTCTTTTGCCGCTCCTTTAATCTTTCCCCAGCATCTAAACCTTTAGTCGTTGCCTCGATTTTATAAATATCTGACATTTGCTCCAAAATAGTTGTTGCAATAACTGCATTGTTATTTGCTACAGTAACTTCATAAAACTTACGCCTTGTATGAGCCCAACAAGCAGCCTCTAATATTTTTGAACCTGGGTTATCTTCGTTTTGATATAATCTATCATACCCGCTATAAGCATCTGCATGTAAGATTCCTTGGTAGTTTTTCAAATGCTCTTCTGGCCTAATACCCTTTCTGTCTGGAGTATAAGAATAATATACTGCTAGAGCTTCTTCCTCACCATGAGGTCGGCCATCTTTAACATATGTCCATAATCTGCCTGTTTTAGTCTTTCCGGTACCAGGTGCTAGTACTTTGATTGTGGTATCATCAGTATGAATATGAGTTGAGTTTAATATATATTTTTTTATTTCAGCAGCTAGTAATTCTAATAGCTTAGCACTTTTGCCTGCCCAGCTACTCATTGTACTTCTAGATATATCTATTCCTTCTCTGTCAAACATTTCAGATTGACGGTAGAATGGTAAATGGTTGCAATACTTTTGTATTAGTACATGAGATAATAACCCAGGGCCAGCCTTACCTTTAGATATAGGATTTGAAGGAGCATATGCCTGTACGATATTATCGCATTTTATACATACACAGCGTGGCCTTATGTTGCGAATTACTTTAAGTGATGCCTTAACATATTCAAGTAACTCCGAAGTGTCCTTTCCAATTGTACGAAATTCCGTACCACCGCATGATGTACATTCAGGATTGGGATTCAAGATGCTTTCTTCTCTTGGTAAATGACCTGGTAATTTTGCACGCTTTGGTTTTAGTCGATCTTTATTGGCAGATTCAGTATTATACCTAACACTTTTGGATGCTTCAATTTCATCATCCTCTATTTTGGATTCAAGTTCAGATATTTGCTTATCTAGCTTCTCTGAGGATTTGCCAAAACGCTTAGCTTTAAGTAGGGCTAATTGATCTTTAAGACTCTGTATTTCTACTAAAAATAATGTATTTTTCTTACTCAAAGCAACGATAATCTCATGAGTGCTTTTAATATCTAAGGGTAAGTTTTGTATGTCTATAATCATACAAGCATTTTACCTCTAAACCCCTTGTATATCAAGGGTTTAGAGTAATATAATGAAGATTATATGATCTTTTTATCCAGCATATTTAGGCGGACTAGACCATTTTGGATTGCGCCAATCTATACCTTCCATTAACATCGACAATTGACCTCTAGTTACGGAAGCGGAGCCTTTACCTTGACTACTTGGCCATATAAATTTACCGCTATCAAGGCACTTATAAAACAAACAAAAGCCTTGCCCGTCCCACCATAGAATCTTAATTCTGTCTGCTCGCTTGCCTCGAAATACAAACATCGATCCATTGCAGAACTGATCTGATAATATCGATTGCGCTAATAACGACAATCCATTAATTCCTTTTCGCATATCTGTTGAGCCGGTATACAAGTATATCCTTATGTCGGAGCCTATATTTAGCATGACTCCTCTAGAAGATTTAACATCTGTAATAATGTTGAGCTCTTGATATTGCCATCTATAGATATAGATAAATTATTGAATTCTAAAACAGCTCTTTTTAAACTAAGTGCTTTTTTGAACGACGTATTCACTGACAACTCTACGAAATCTGGCGTAGGGTTTTCGGACGTTATCATCACCGATCTTTTCTTTTTTTTAGACCTCCAGTCATATATAAATCTTGATGGAATTCCGTACTGCTTAGCTAATTCTGATATTAT
>JAOMYS010000040.1 GCA_028372485.1 Rickettsiaceae bacterium
ACCGTGTGCGGACTTTCTAGACTTTTTAGAGCCATGTACAAACAACAACCCTACTCACTTTTTTGAAAAACTTATACAACTATAAGTTAATTGCACTTTAAATATCATAACTTTATAGTTGCATTGAGTGTGTTGATATGAGAACATCAGCGACAGACATGTATGTTGTATAAGTAATGAGATTTGTAAATGTATAAAAATAATATCAAAAAACTGAGAGAAAAGAAAAATATCTCCCTGGAGTCATTATCTGCAATGTCTGGGATAGATAAGTTTTTATTCTTAATGTTAGAACATGGGTTATATCCTATTGATTTGAGAAATGTCCAAATAATCTCTGAAGTTTTAGGTGAAAAAATCAACAAGGTTTTTCCAAGGGTGAATCAGAATAATATAGATTTTATGATGGACTTAAACTCAACAAAAGAAGAAGAATATGAAGAAATTAGGGAAAAGCTATTTAGCTTGGGAATAAACTGTGATTATGGTTATTACTATCCAACATTTTGTATGAAAGATCATGAAGAATCAATGAGATTTTGTGTATCTGCTTTATGTCAAAACAATATCAAATATCGTATAGATAATTGTGGAGATACGCTTGATAAAGGGTTTGTGATATTTGATACTCTGCATGATAGCAGGAGGACTGTTGCTATAAAAATAAAAAATATAAACTATACGCATTTTCTTTTTGAACCCCTTCCTATTGTAGAAGAGAATTTGAGAGAAAGTAAAGCCAACACTGGAATGCATACCATAAGTGATGAAATGTATGTTGAAGTTTGGTTTAATGGTAAGAAAGAATCGGTCAAATTTTCACTTGAAGTAGATGAATTGCCTACAGAAGAAGGTGAGAATCAAGATTTTTGTAATGATTTATCGTTTTTGATGCTTTGTTTAGAAGGAGCTGTAGAGGAAAAATTTATTTCTTTTATGGATGATGATGGGGGAGAGGTTGTATCGATCAATATCGATAATATTTCTGCAATTAGCTTACCTTTTTCTGACATTACCTATGAGAAATTTTACTCGATGCTTCCAGATAGTGAGTAACTACTGATTAGTTAATAGGTTAAATTATGCATAGTGAAAAATTGGTAAAAAGCACAGATAGCTTTAAACTTAACTTCGGTGGTGATGAGCATAGTATTGATGCAGAACTCTTTACCCAAGTGATGGGTGATACAATTAATCTGATAAAACACTCTGCCAATATAATTGATCCCAGAAGTGATATTAAATTAGAAATAAGAGCCAATAAAGAAGGAAGCTTTGAAACTATAATCAATATAATTGCAAATCATATATCTGATTTTGTTACCAAGGAAAATATAGGGTTCGCTTTTATTGCAGCACAATTTTTCTTTGAATGCATTAAAACTAAAAAGCATCTCGGGGGCAAGAAAGCTAAAGAAGTAAAAGATAAGGGGCAAAATACTATAATTATTAATCAAAAAGGTCTTGAAATGACCGTAACTGATGAGGTTGCTAAAGAATCTTTGCGAACAGGTTTTTTTGATAATTGTGTTAGTAATATTTTTGTAAATATAGATAAGAGCAATAAAGAGAGCATCTCTTTTAAGCACCATGATAACGAGGTGTGTTTTGATAGAAGCACTTATGCATATATGAAGAAAAACATTGCCGAAGAACAAAAAAAGGAGAATATAATAAAGCAAGAGCTGAAGGAAGTGAATCCTCTATTAAGAAAACCAGATTTATTAGGTAATTCAAGTTGGGAATTTATGCATTATAAAAAGATTAAAGCTAAAATTGAAGATAAAGCATTTTTAAGAAGAGTACAAAATGGTGAGATAAGGGCTTTATATTCAGGAGTACAAATACCTTGTCTATTGCAAATAGATTATGAATTAGATAAGGAACATCAAGTAATAAATAACAAATATGTTATAAAAAAGATCATAGGGAATATCATAGAACCTCCTAAGCAATCTAGTTTTTTTGATAAGTCTCTTTGAATTGTGGTCCGCAAGTAAGCGCATTCGTCAGTTATTCTACGTCAGAAAACTAAAAAACCAAATCTTATTGACTTAAGGTAATTAGAAGCTATAATCCCCTATTAACTATTTAATGTTTCGTGAGAGTGATCTAATATGTTCGCAGTGGTAAAGACAGGTGGAAAGCAGTACAAGGTTGTAAAAAACAGTGTAATAAAGGTAGAAAAGATAGATGGTCAGCTAGGAAGCAAAATTGAACTTGACCAAGTTTTAATGTTAGGTGAAACCTCTAAACCATCTTTTATTGGAACCCCGATTATCGATGGAGCAAAAGTAACTGCAGAGATCACTAGTCAGTCCAAAGATGATAAGATTATTATCTTTAAAAAGAAGAGGCGTCAAAATTATCGCCGTAAAGCTGGTCACAGACAAAACATTACTGAATTGAAAATATTAGATATAGTAAAAAAATAGGTAGATAATATGGCAACCAAAAAAGCTGGTGGTAGTTCTAAAAATGGCCGGGATTCCGCTGGTCGGCGACTCGGAGCTAAAAAAGGTGACGGGCAATCGGTAATTCCTGGCAACATATTGGTACGTCAGCGTGGTACAAAAATTCGCCCAGGTAAGAATGTAGGCATGGGAAAAGATCATACTCTTTTTGCTCTAACCAATGGAAAGGTAGAATTTTTATCAAAAGGGTGTCGTAAGCTAGTCAACGTAATCTAGTTCTGTCTATACATAGAGAGGCGAGCTGCCTTATTGTATATACAGAGCTTCCCTTTATTTTCTTCTGCGTCTTTCAGTAGCTTTTTATTATTTTGTTACTCTTTTCTGTAACAAAAATACAGAACATTTGAAGAAAGCTTGTTTCGGTTATTTCACAAGACAGAAGATTATTCGTTTTATAATAGGAGATAGGGGCTATAGCTCAATTGGTAGAGCGTTTGCATGGCATGCAAAAGGTCGGCGGTTCGATTCCGCCTAGCTCCACCACCCCTAATTCTTCAACATCACATAAGATATATCATAGACTACAAAGATAATAGCCTTGTATAAAACTTGCATGTGAGATCAGACCATAGTTTCTCAAGTAGGCTTAAGATCAGAAAAATGAGGATATACTAGATGAGTCGTGGTTCTGTCGCTCCGCACGTGACCGCTAAGGGAGCTATACGGAATCTCATATTGGTAGAGCCAACCTTCATACTTTAGGGATCTCGTATAACTCGCAAAAAGCTTGCATGCGAAATGACAGGTTGAGAATCCTCTTATATAGTCATAAATATAGAACAAGCTATTTACAATGAACCGATCTGTGTGATAGTGTGGCTTTACATTTTTTAAGAAATCACAGAGGAAAAATGGAACAAATTAATAAACTACTGATAATTCTTGTTAGCCTAGCGATTGGCGCAATTATGTATATCGTTACTATTGATAATAAAACTGCTGAAAATTTTGCTAAAACGTCTGAAGGTATAGCTAAAACATCTGAGGGTATAGCCAAATCATCTGAGAATATTATATCGGATGTTGTAAAGGCTGCAGAGAAGGTCGCTCAAACCACAGAAAATAAGAACATAGTCATTCCGCCACATCCTTACAATGAATGTATAAAATTACTTATAGATCAGGTTAATAAGGAAAGCAAAGCAAGTGATTTTGATAAGATGAAAGCAGTATGTTTTGGCTTGATAGAGAAAGAAAAAAAACTAGAAATTTATTTCATCAAATTACAAGAATCACCTTGCTCACATTCTCTTACTTCATGCCTAGATTATCTAAAGCTCTAATCACCATCATATTATTTGCAATTTCACATATATCTTTTGCATCAAGACCAAGGGATAGTAATCTCAGGATTTTTGGCGATTATATGCAAACAATAAACCCCATCATAGCTGCCGGACTCTCGTCACAAGAAAAAGGCTTTGGTCATTTCGCATTCATTTATGCGCAGGATTTTGTCACTATGCATGGTATAAAATTTATATCTGACAAGACCAAGATGCCTTTTAGCAAACGCCCGCATATTCAAGATAAAAGAGATCGTTACGATGGCATGCCTTCAGGGCATACTAACTCAGCTTGGATTGCAGCTTCTTATTTGCGCACCTTCTCTCAAGATTATAAATATCTTTCAATACCGTTATATCTTACAGCATCCATTACTGGCTACAGCAGAATCTACTCAAAAGAACATACGACAGCTCAGGTCATCGCAGGTGCTATTCTTGCAGAAATGTTTACATATTTTAACAGCAAAATGAATTGGAGTAACGAATATCAATATACCAGTTTTTACTTTGGAAAAGAAGAATCGTTTGTAAGTTTTGAGTTTAGATTTTAATTATATAGTAAATTATGTATAATAAATATGAATTATATGCGTAAGATTTATATAATTAACCTGTGCTTATTATTGGCATGCATCACACTTGCATCCTGTAGTAACAAGAGAGTAAAGCATATGAGTGTCCACCCTTTTAGCAAAGTTACTATTATTAATCCTGAGGGGAAGAAAGATATCTTATTGATTCATGGTCTTGGTGCAAATAGCCAATCATGGAAGTATCAGATGGATACCTTACTCTTTCTAAAATATAGAATATTATTAGTAGATCTATCTCGCACATATATAAACAATACAGGGATTAATGTATTAGATGATGAGGTTCAACATATTCTGAAATATATTGATGATAACCATATATCTAAAATAGATATAATGGGTATGTCACTAGGAAGTATTCTCGCAATGAAAATTTCATATCAACGCCCCGATTTAGTGAAAAAGGCAGTATTCATTAGCCCTTTTGCACATATTACACCAACGTTCCGCCTAAAATTGAGGCTACTGATTGCTAGAATTATGCCGTTAAATCTTACATGCAAATTTGTAGCAGATGGCTTATTCAAGCGCAAAGCAGACCAAAAGGATTTCTCGTGCAGCTGCTCAAGCTATGATAAAAAGCAATATATTAGCTACCTTGATGAACTGAAATTATTAGACATCAGAGATGATATTAAAAATATAAAGGCAAAGAGCCTAGTTTTGATAGGAAAGCAGGATGGTACAGTTCCGATAGAAAACCAGATACAGGTCGCAGAGTTGATTCCTAAATCAGAAAAGTCTCTTATAGACGGTAATCACGCTTTGGTTGTTAATAACAATAAAACAGTGAATTTTATTTTAAAAGATTGGCTTGAACCTTAGCATATATAGTCAATTTACACAAACATACTAATCAAAAATCCAAACTAGCATACTCCTTAGGGGGAACAAACCCTGCTATACGATCTTGCAATATGCTCTGAAATGATGGTCTTGACTTTATTACTGAATACCACTCTTTAATGATGTGCCATCTTGACCAGTTAATTTCGCCAAAATAATCCATAGTTGAAATATGACAAGCAGCTGTAATATCTGCACAAGATATTTTCTCGGATACTATATATGTATTTTTTGTAAGTAAATCATCCAAAAACTTTAAATGCATAACAAGATTAGATTTTGCAGCCATTATGAAATTACTTCTTGGTTCGCCTTTGCGCATTAGAAGCCTTATGACTTTTTCATCAATTAAAATTTTACTTACTTCTCGATAAAATTTTTCATTGAACCAATTTATGTATTTTCTCACCTGACCTCTAGTAACAGGATCTTTATCCATAAAGTAAAAATCTTCAAATGTCTCTACTATATATTCCGTGATAGGATATATACCAACCAAAACAGATTTCGGATTGCTAAGCTCGAAGACTGGTAAATGCCCAGCTGGGCTAAGCTTTATAAATTCTTTTAACATATTAAATTCTATTCCAAATTCTTTTAGATAAATGCGGACTTGCCTTGATAATGGGCAAATAGGATAATGGTATAAATTATGCATATCTTTATACGCAGTTCATGTCAAATTACTATAAAAGGTAAGATGGTCTATAAGCTGGATTCTGTATAATTCAAATATATAGAATTACTGCAATTATTTATCTAGGATAAATGTTACCATTTACCTCAAGCAACCTACCCGCATAATATCTAGCCATAGACGAGCTAGGAACTACTAGAGTTCGATTATGCCTATTTGGTCTTGCTCCCGATGGGGTTTACATTGCGACTCCTGTCACCAGTAGCCCGGTGCGCTCTTACCACACCATTTCACCCTTACCTAAAAGAAGGCGGTATATTTTCTGCTGCACTTGCCCTAAAAGAAACTTCACAATTCCTTCCGCTGGTAATTACCCAGCATCGTGTCTATATGGAGTCCAGACTTTCCTCGTGTAATAAAACACGCAATTGCACGACCATCTCACACTTCCCGAGTGTATTGTTTTTTATAGTTGCTGTCAATTAGCAGATTGTCATTTTTTGTTTCTCTAATGACAAAAAGAGGTTGCACAAAAAATACAGCTCAAGTAACCTTTGATTGTACAATGTTGTACTTATAAAAATTAGTAGTTTTTATGAATTATTAGGCAATGATTTTTATCAGAGTGACTAAAAATGGACTCCTAGCCAAGAGACTTGTTATTACGCCTGTTCTTGGTACTATCTTTGCGATTAAAATTTTAAGCGACAATCACCTGTTAAGCATAGGTATAAGAGCTAGTTTCTAGGGTGTAATGTTTTTTTATATATGCATAAAATATTTGATATATACCTCACGACGGAGCCAAAATTAAGCTCTTATTTTGTCTTAAATTTCTTATCTAGTTTCTGCAAATATTCCGATTGCTTTGTTATATCATTATCAATCTTTCCTTGAATGCTATTTTTTATATATCTTTGTTCAAAGTAGCTTGTGCTAGGTATTGGTCTTTCTGTTGCAGTTGCGGCAGAGTTATGTTTGGAACTGTCAATAGAAGAGCGAGCTGTGTTTTGTCGAACAACAATTACCTCAAGCCCTAAAAACTCACTAGCGCTACAATGGTGCTGAGCATACGAAGACAGCGGTGTAAAAAGCATATTATAAAATGCATCATTTGAATCTAACTTATGCAAAGTGTCAATACAAGATGGATTAGAATTGTTTGTACCCATGTGATAGAATAACTCATCTGTAGGAGTCAGTTCATGTGCGTAAGAATAATGACAAATATTTGTCATTACCAATCCAAACATCAAATAATATTTAAAGTTTTTTACAATCATAATTAATAAAGTTATTTAACAAAACTTCAGTATACTCTTTTTAGTTTTTTAGTCACTGAATTTATTCTAATCGAAATCAAATATCGTATCTGCATACGGCTCTCTACATAATGTGAATTGCCACCACACTTTATCATTCTGCACGAAACCATGATTCCGCATAGCTTTTTTAAGAATAGCACGATTTGTTTTTGCTTTTTCTGGTATTAACTCATTATCTTGCGCCGATAAGGGATCAAAAGTATCATACGATGTTCCCATATCTATAGTACCATCATCAATATATGTTATGTTGTACAAATTTTTATAAGACCTGGTTTTTATATGCCTATGTTTTTTAAATAGCTTTCCACCCTATGGAATTATCGTAACATCCACAGTACTACCACGGCTGTGAGCAAGCTTATCCTTTATATATCCTATGCTCAACAAATCAGGCTTATTTAAGTTGGGGTAATATTTATTTTTTTTAATAGCACAGCCGCCTTTTCTTTTTGCCCAAGATTCAAGCTTTTCATACGTTTGCTTAGGATAGTAGGCATTGTATAACACTAAAGAATAGCCAGAGCTTACCAGTTCGTTTTGCACATGGCTGAGTGCAGTTGCAGCATCTGTGGTTAATAAGGCTCTGCCCTCACTCTCCTTTTGTACTGGCTTACCTGTAAAATTATTCGCACTTTGATATTTCAGATTCGTAATAATAGATGTATTGATCTCATCAACATATGAAAACTTCTCATATAAATCTGCACCCCTCTCCGCAACTGCGGTAAAGGAAAAAGGGATTATCAGAACATATAAGAATAATGCAGATAATATCCTCATATTGCTAACTTTTAAACTCACTAGAATGTTGCATTCCCATATGACCAAACTCATCAATATCACTTTCATTTAAATGAAAACAGTCTGGCATAGTAATTTTTGCAGCAAATTCATTTTCTAGTGGCAGGAATATAACTATTGAACTGTTACTCTTTGACTTATTAGTTTTATTTCCCAGAATGTTAACTATGCTATTCATATCCTCCTTACTTTTAGGATATAGCTTTAAACTATATTTTATAGTTTCCAATTTTTCACTGGTAGATACAAAATGCTTTGCTGTTATTCTAAGCCCACCTTTATCTTTATAAACATCGCATAAAACCGTAACAGATTCTTTCACATTAATCAGGTGAGCATAATCCTTTAACACATTTTCGTTATAGATAGTGACTTCAAAAATACCATGAGGATCAGAAAGCATGAGGGTAACAAATCTGCCACGTCCAGACATTCTGGCATCTTTTTTTATGATAGTACCGCAAAGTGTTATCTGATGAGAGCCATCTTTTAATTCGTCCTTAATATAATTAGAATTTTTAATATTGCTCTTTTCAAAAATATTAGCAAGTTTTGCAAGCGGATGATGTTTTAAAAATAAACCCATCACTTCAAATTCACTATATGCAATTTCAGGTAATGATAATTCTTCTGCAGAAAGCAATATATCAGAGCT
>JAOMYS010000041.1 GCA_028372485.1 Rickettsiaceae bacterium
CAGGTTCGGGGATTTTCTAGATGTTCAATTTATATAGACTAAACCATTAGCATGCCGCCGTTGACGTGCATAGTCTGACCTGTAATATAGGAAGATAAAGGGCTTATTAAAAATGATGTGGCATTTGCTATATCTTCTGGCCTTCCTAGTGTTTTTTGTGGAATCTTTTGCATTATAGATTCTTTCTGTGCATCTGTTAATGCGCCTGTCATGTTAGATTCGATAAAACCTGGTGCTACTGCATTTATTGTTATACCACGGCTTGCTACTTCAATTGCAAGAGATTTTGTCATTCCGATTAAACCAGCTTTTGATGCGCAATAATTTGCCTGCCCTGGGTTGCCAGATACACCAACTACAGATGATATATTCACTATGCGACCGTAACGAGTGCTCATCATTTTTTTTATTGCTGCACGGTTTAAAATAAAGTTAGCTTTTAGATTAACATTTATCACATCATCAAAATCTTGATCTGACATTCTTATAGCTAAATTATCCCTGGTAATTCCAGCATTACATACAAGCGCATCTAATTTTTCGATATCATCAAATAGACTAGCGCATGCAGAAAAATCAGAAAGATCACACTGCTTTATAGTATAGTTAGAGCCAAGTTCTAAGCCCAATTTCTCTAATTTGCTCATATTACTTCCGCTAATATAAACATACGCACCTAAAGAATGAATTTGTTTAGCTATTGCGCTACCAATACCACCACTAGCACCAGTAATAAAAATCACGTTACCCGATAAATCAATCACCTAATATCTCCTATTGTAATAAACAAAATAAAACAACATCTTCCTTCAAAAAAAGAAATCACCAATAGTCTAACTTCTTATAGTATTTTTCTATCTAAGGTCAACTGCTAATCTGCAATAATTTAGATTTTATCTTTTCTTCCAATTCATTAGCAATTTCAGGGCTATCTCTTAAATATTGCTTAGCATTCTCACGCCCCTGACCAATTCTTGTATCACCATAAGAGAACCATGCGCCTGATTTTTCTACAAAATCATGCGACACGCCAAGGTCTATGAGTTCACCTTCTTTAGATATCCCTTGACCGTAAATAATATCAAATTCTATTGTTTTAAATGGTGGAGACACTTTATTTTTAACGACCTTAACTCTGGTCTGGTTACCAACTACCTCATCTTTATCCTTGATGGCACCAATTCGCCTAATATCAATTCTAACAGAAGCGTAGAATTTTAAAGCATTACCACCAGTTGTTGTTTCAGGATTACCGAACATTACACCAATTTTCATCCTAATTTGATTGATGAAAATTATTGTGCAATTAGTTCTAGAAATTGATGCAGTAAGCTTGCGAAGAGCCTGACTCATCAATCTTGCTTGAAGGCCCATATGAGAATCACCCATCTCGCCATCTATCTCAGCCTTGGGAACTAGAGCTGCGACACTGTCAATGATTAGCATATCTATAGCATCTGAACGCACTAAAGTATCAGCAATTTCAAGAGCTTGCTCGCCTGTATCTGGCTGGGAAATGATCAAAGAATCAATGTCTACTCCCAAATTCTTTGCATAGACAGGATCAAGAGCATGTTCTGCATCAATAAAAGCACATGTCCCACCTTTCTTCTGTGCCTCAGCTATAGCGTGCAAAGTTAATGTTGTCTTACCAGAACTCTCAGGGCCAAAAATCTCAATAATTCTTCCTTTAGGCAAGCCACCAACACCAAGAGCGATGTCAAGACCTACAGAGCCAGTAGGAATAGATTCTATGTTCATTTCTTGGCATTGACCAAGTTTCATTACTGATCCTTTGCCATAATTTTTTTCAATCTGACTTATTGCAGCTGCGAGAGCCCTTTCTTTTTCCATTTTTTCCTCTATAAAAAACCACTCTTCTAAGAAGATGTCATCTTAGGTATCGTAACCTTTATATTCCATAAATTCACAAATATCTAGTAATATCTTGAATATTGTACGAAAAATATGTTACTTCTCGTTTCTGAGTTCAAGCCATCCTTCTAATATGTGGTTTAAT
Organism: Rickettsiaceae bacterium; assembly: GCA_028372485.1. Taxonomy (GTDB): domain Bacteria; phylum Pseudomonadota; class Alphaproteobacteria; order Rickettsiales; family Rickettsiaceae; genus Megaera_A. Next base: position 2,021 of record JAOMYS010000041.1, read on the forward strand.
ACATCATCACTTACCTCAACCTCATGATCATCAAAATCTGAGAGATTCAATATCATTTCTTTAAGGTAAGATAAATCATATTCTGGAATCTCTTCATCTGAATATGTTTCTTCAAGGCTAGTTACAATTTCCTGTGTATCACTCCAATGCATCACTTTCTTCCTGTGTCTAAAATAGATGAACTACTAATACTATTTAATACTAGCTACCATAAAAAAAAATAATAGTATATATTCTCAGCAAAAATAAAGAACAACAAGTGATGCTATTATGCAACTACAAGTAAACATTTTAAAAAAACATTTAGATAATAGCTTACAAGAAGATTACGGAATAAATGGTGATATCACATCTTGTGCCTTAATAGGCGAAGAGCAAAGTGTCAATTTTGCAATTAGAACCAGGGAAGAAATCATTTTATGCGGAACAGAAATAGCTAAATATTACCTAGATGAATATTCATCTGCAGAATATGAAGTGTATTATAAAGATTCTGATTTTGTCGAAAAAGGAAGCGCTATAATTTCAGGTAAGGTGCTTGCAAGAGAAATATTAATGATCGAAAGAGTGATGCTTAATTACCTGCAACATCTCTCTGGAATATCTACATACACTAATGCTTTTGTTCGGAAAATACAAAATACTAAAGCTAAAATCTTTGATACTAGAAAAACTCTCCCACTATATAGAGGCTTACAAAAATACGCTGTAAGATGTGGCGGAGGGTATAATCACCGCTTATGCCTAGATAGCAGTACCTTAATTAAAGATAACCATATAGCTATTTGTGGCAGTATCACTAATGCCATTAAAAAAGCAAAAAAACAAAATTCACATTATGGAAAAATAGAAGTTGAATGCGATACTCTAGAACAAGTAAAAGAAACTATCTCTGAAGAGGTTGACATAATAATGCTTGATAATATGACTTTAGAGCAAATAAAAGAAGCTAAGAAGATTATTGATGGCAAAGCAATAATTGATGTGTCAGGAAATGTATCTTTAGATACAGTAGGGGGTATTGCCAAAGCGGGAGTAGATATGATATCTGTCGGCAGAATAACACACTCAGCACCTGCATCTGATATAGGTTTAGATATATTATGATAAGCGATAAAATATCCAAATTAGAAGCTCAGAAGAATATTGGGTTACTAACGGAGAAATTAAAAAAATATAATCACGAATATTATATAAATGATGCACCAACCATTTCAGATGCAGAATATGATCAACTCTTTCATAAGCTGAAGACTCTAGAGGAGCAATTTCCCGAATTCATTCATGAAAATAGCCCAACACAAACGATAGGTAGCAATACAGTCCAAGATAAATTCGTAAAACATAAACATATGAAGCCGATGCTATCACTTAGTAATAGTTTCTCTAGTCAAGAGCTTCTAGACTTCATAGACAGAGTAAAACGCTTTTTATCAATAAGTGATTTTCCTAAAATTTTCTGCGAACCAAAAATAGATGGTGTATCATTTTCTGTTACCTATGAGAACGGGAAACTAGTAACAGGATCTACAAGAGGCGATGGCTATGTTGGAGAGAACATAACCGCAAATATAAAAACCATAAAAAATTTACCGCATTCAATAGAAAACGCTCCAGATATAATTGAAATCAGAGGAGAGGTGTATATAGACAAAAAAGATTTTGAATCACTAAACATAGCGCAACAAAAAGCACAGAAACAAGCTTTTGCTAACCCTAGAAATGCAGCAGCAGGGTCGCTTCGCCAATTAGATTACAGCATTACAGCAGATAGACCTTTGAAATATTTTGTATATGGGGCTGGATATTCAAGCCAGAAATTTGCAGATACTCAAGAAATGTTGATGAAAAAATTAGGTCAATTTGGTTTTCAAACTAATCCACAAAATACTCCTACAAAGAACATCGATGAAATGTTAGAGTTCTATGAGAAGTTAGCACAAGGAAGAGATAGACTCCCGTATGAGATTGACGGAATAGTATATAAAATCAATGAGTTTGCAATGCAAGAAAGGCTTGGCTTTATAGCTCGCAGCCCAAGATTTGCAATTGCACATAAATTTCCAGCTATTATTGGTGAGACAGAATTGCTAGATATTACTGTGCAAGTAGGAAGAACGGGGGCATTAACACCAGTAGCAGAGCTTCAAGCCATAGAGATAGGAGGAGTGACAGTCTCAAGAGCAACACTCCATAATTTTGAAGAGATAGAAAGGCTTGATATCAGAATAGGGGACACTGTATTACTTCATCGTGCTGGTGATGTTATTCCCAAAATTACCGGATTTAACAAAGACAAAAGAATAAATAAGCTGCAGAAATACATTCCACCAACCATCTGCCCATCATGTGGTTCAAAGCTATATATAGATCAGGTGGATGTAATCATAAGATGTGATAATGGCTTAAACTGCACAAAGCAGTTAGGAGAATCTATAAAGCATTTTGTTTCAAAGAATGCTATGAACATTGATGGCATGGGACTCAAGCAAGTTGAGTTCTTTTTAGAGAAAGGAATGATAAAAAATGTTGTTGATATATTTTACCTAGAAGCTTTGAATAAAACATCCCTGAAAAAGATAGAGAATATGCAAGGATGGGGGGCAAAATCAGTAGAGAATCTGTTTGAAAATATCACTAAATCTAAGAATGTATCACTAGAGAGATTCATTTATGCGATAGGCATAAGATCTATAGGGCAAACTAATGCAAAGACATTAGCGAAAGAATTTTCTTCCGTAGCCAATTTTATAGATTCAATGAGAAGATTATCAGAAGGTGATAATGAAATATTTAATTTATTAGATAATCTAGATGGTATAGGTCATAAAATTCTTCTAGAAATTAAGAATTTCTTCGAATGCAAGAAAAACACTCAAACAATTTACGAATTATCAAAGATTCTGCATATAGGAGATTATATAGATAATGTGACACATAACGCACTATCTGGACAAAATATTATCTTCACAGGCACTCTAAATAACTTATCTAGAAATGAAGCTAAATCCCAAGCAGAACGTATGGGTGCAAAGGTTGTGAGCTCAGTATCTAGCAATACTGACATAGTTGTTGCTGGCGAAAAAGCTGGTAGTAAATTAAAAAAAGCACAAGAATTGGAAATAAGAGTAGTATCTGAAGAAGAGTGGCAAAAAATCGTAAAAGAAGGGATGAATGAGGAATAGATGATTGATGAACGTTTAGATAAATTAAGAGTATTGCTAGATCATCACGACTTTGATGGATACATAGTGCCATCAACAGATGAGTATTTAAGCGAATATACTCCAAATTATGCAAAGAGACTTGAATATATCACGGGATTCACGGGTTCAAACGGACTTGCTTTTATTCTAAAAAACACCGTTCTTTTCTTCACAGACGGAAGGTATATTACACAATCGATTGAAGAGCTTGATGACCATTCATTTGAGGTGTTTGATCTGAAGCTTTTATCAAATTTCTCTTGGGCTAATTACACAAATGACCAGGGAAAGTATGTCATTGCATACGATCCTAAATTATTTACAAAACACATTATAAAACATCTTCAAGGGTGTTTTTCTAATATAGAAAATGCAACTCTAAAACCATACAACAGAAACTTAATAGATGAGATATGGCAAGATCAGCCACTTAAACCAAGTTCTAAGATTTATAATTATCCATTGGAGTATGCTGGGTTAAAATATCAAGATAAGATTCAAAAATGTAGGGATTTTTTAAAAGAAAACGCATCAGAAGCCTTAGTGATTACAGACGCACCATCTGTGTGCTGGCTGTTTAACATAAGAGCGCATGATATTGAATTTTCACCGCTGTTACTTGCAAATGCAATTATCACAGCAACAGAAGCATATTTATTTGCAGATAATGAAAGATGTGAAGAATCGCTGATGAGACTAGATATATCAATTTTACCAGAAGATGAGTTTGACAATATATTAAAACAATTTTCTGGAACTATCTTATTTGATGAGAGTGAGTGTTCTAGTTATATCTCAGACTTAATTTCTTCAAGAGAGACTGAATCTAGACGTATAAAGAATCCATGTATGTTGTGGAAAGCGTGCAAAAATAATGTTGAGATTGACCATATAAAAGAAGCGCATATAAAAGATGCTGTGGCAGTATGTGAGTTACTATCATTCATAGATCATGGTAATATATCTGATCTTACAGAGTACGATATATCTCAAAAACTTACAGAACTGCGCATGAGAGGTGATGGCTATATTTTTGATAGTTTTCCAACTATATGTGGCTATCAAGAAAACGGTGCTATAATTCATTATACTGCAAAAAAAGAGTCGGCTAAGAAATTAGAAGGAAACGGTTTATTGTTAATTGATTCTGGAGGGCAATATCTTGGAGCAACAACAGATATAACAAGAACAATATCAATAGGAAGACCTACTAAAGAACATAAGGAATATTATACAAAACTATTAAAAGGGCATATAGCACTCGGTCTTTCAGTATTCCCTGAAGATAAAACAACAGGAGCTAATCTTGATGTACTCGCACGTCAATATTTATGGAATTCAGGGGATGATTATGCTCACGCGACTGGTCATGGGGTAGGAAGCTTCTTAAGTGTTCATGAAGGACCGCAAAATATCAGTCCAGTAGGATTTAATGTAAAACTTCAGAGAGGAATGGTTTTATCAAATGAACCAGGATATTACGACTCGGTGAATAAGTTCGGTATTAGAATTGAGAATATGATGCATGTAGTAGATTCTGAATATGATGATTTTTTGAAATTTGAAATGCTAACATTAGTTCCTTGCGCAAAAGAATTAATAGATTTTAGCGTGATAACAGATGGTGAACTAAAATATCTAAAATCATATTATCAAAGGATTAAGAAAAATATATTACCACTCTTGTCAGATACAGCAAAGAAGTGGGTCAAACAGCAATTATCTATTTAACCCAGACTTAGGTATTGCTTCAATAGTTGATACCCGTCATTCCGCACGTGACTGGCGTTGCCTGCACTTCTATACTTGTGAAACATTTTTTGTTAGTTCATTTACAAACTTGTCATCCCGTAAATTCGAGTACGTGAGTACGAGGATTATACGGGATCTATAATATGGAGGTTGATTCTGCAGTGATGAGATTCCGTATAGCTCACAAAAAGTTCGCTTACGGAATGACAGCGAGCACGAAATTCGCTTGTGGAATGGTGATGAGGAGTAAAAGTAATGTGCAGCATTGATGGGGGAGGTTTATCACTGGCATAAATTTGAGTACTACTATGTGAGTGTTCTTTTACCTTGTCATCCGTAAATTAGTATACTTTGATATCTTATATCAACTCTTACTTAACAACCCCCACCACTTGTGAAGAAGAAAAAGCATCACATTAAGTTTTCTTAGATTCAAGAAGATCTCCATTATCAAGAGAAGAAAGATTTTTCCCTATTCCCAACAAATAGTGGCTTGTCAACATAAAAACCAGATTTACCAAAGTTGCAAACACAATGGGGTCGGTTGAGATGGCTAAATACTTCCAAATTACTACAAATGTAAGTCCAGCTGCCATACCTATCAATACTGGCGCTTTAGCAATACGAACACCAAATATCATCAAACATAAAGAGGGAAAAACTATTGGCACATAGAATGCATTTGCGAATAATATCATATCCAATAAATCCTTTGTTGTTATTGCCAGTGCGATAGAAAAAGCACCTACTACGAAAGAAAACCATGTTGCTGCACGCAATTCATATTTTTCATCCATACCAAATGGTTTACACAAGTCATTTGAAAATAACACAGCAGAAGAATTCATCTTAGAATCTGCGGTAGACATGGCCATAGCCATTATACCTAAAATTAGTAAAATTCTCATCCATCCATAAGCGTAATTGTCCAATACAAACCCCAAAAGCTGTTGTTTTTCCAGGTTTGGATTTACGCTAAAAATCAAAAAAGGAATCCAAGAAATCACTATCTTAATCACAAGAACTATGCAAGCTGAAATAGCCCAAGCCTTCTTCGCCTGAGAAATACTAGACCCCATGGCAACTCTTTGAAAATCCGCAGGGTACATAGCTGGTATAATAAAATATAAAAATAAAGGAATCATTTCTAAGGAAGATGGGTTATGAAAACTTAATACCTTAGATATATCAAATTTTGGCTCAGACAATGCAAGTGAGAGATCAAAGCTACCAGAGTAAAGATGACTCCATATCATAAGTCCAACCATAGGAAGTGCCAAGCAAAACGTAAATGACTGAAGTATATCAGTAAAAGTTACTGCTCTAATTCCACCCATAGCAGAATATACCGTCACTACTACACCAACAATAATTATAGCAACGCTATTAGAAATACCAGAAAAATGAGAAAGAACATT
>JAOMYS010000042.1 GCA_028372485.1 Rickettsiaceae bacterium
TATAGTTAGAACAAAGGATACAACGCTCAAAAGAAGCCTAAAACGAAAATTAAAGCACCCCGCTTGGGATGATGATCATTTACTAAAAATGTTAAGCTAAAACTCCCTGAAGACTGGCGGTTGATTTAATATAGACGCCACCATAATATCCAGAATTAGAAATTAACCCAAGAAAAGTGAAAATTTAAAGTAAAAGATAATATCTTTGACTCCTCTGTAGAAAAAATCAGGTTTTTAACCTCGCTTTAGAGATTTATGATACAATTATTTTTGTACTTTGATTCTTCATGCAATTGCCCTGCCGTATAGCTTCCTTAGCGGTCACGTGCGGAAAGACAATGTGGACGAAGGTCACATAGCGGAATGACACCACCCCCACCCGTCATCTCGTAAACGAGCATTTTGCGCCCCCCAACCTGTCATCTCGTATGCGAGTTCTTTACGAGTTGTACGAGATCTCTGAAGCATCAAGATTGACTCTGCCGATTGAGATTCCGTATAGCTCCCTTAGCAGTCACTTACGGAAAGACAGCGGGGAGAAAAGTTCTCTGCAACAATACCTTATTTCCACCTATTATGAAACCAGAACCATTGAGCTGGTTTTTCTCTTATCCAGTCTTCAAGTTTACGATTTATAATAAGCATAATGTTGTAGCAATCTTTCTTCTTATCACCCGTTTTCTTATATTGTATAGGAGGATGCACCTTCATTTCAAAATAGCTAGTACTACCCAGCCTAATTAATTGCAACGGCACGATGGGATAATCATATTGCAGGCTAAGCCTAGCGATCGCTGGTGCTGTCATAGCTGGTTTCCCAAAAAATGGTACATCTATACCATCATTCATCTTTTGATCAACAAGCATGGCTACAGACGATTTTGACTTAATTGATCTTACCAAATCTTTCACTCCGCTAGGACCTTTAGCAATCATTGTTATGTCAGGGTCATTAGCCCTCCTTTCCGAAAGGATTCTTTGATCTACATATGGATTATTCGCTTTTCTATAAACTATTCCAAATTTAGGATAAAGATCATTGATTCTCCTAATCATAAAATCCCAATTAGCCTGATGCCCTAGAAATAGCATGAATGGTTGCTCTCTCTTCTGAAAATTTTGAATATGGTTTAAGCCCGTAATTATGACTCTTTCTTTTAACTCTTCTTCATTCATTGAATTAATAAAAGGAAATTCCCCTATGTAACGACCATAATTATCCCATAATTTATCAATGGTTTTATCTATATCAATTTCTTTTCCATATATTTTCTTGAGATTGCGTCTAGCTATATCACTAACCCCTAAGTAAGGGCCAATTTTTCTTGAGATAAAACTACATATAGATGCTGATCTATCAACAGAAAATAGCTTTAAAAAATTAGTGAGTAATAGAAATATTATATACTCAAATACATGTCTTAATGATTTTTTCTTCATCTTTCTTTTTTAATTTAAGCTCAACATTTGCACAAATTATATCGTCAATGTTAATGTTACATTTAGGTCTATTCGCAAGGTCAGATATTTTTACATAATCTTTTTTCGTAGTAATTAAAGTAAGATTTTTCTTTTTTGCATTATCTATAAGGTGCAACATATCATATGAAGTATAGAGATGATGATCTGGGAAAGATTGAGCTTTAGATATTGTAATATTATTGCTTATTAGAAGATCGTAAAATTTCTGAGGGTTACCAATTGCAGCAAAGGCATAATATTTTTTATTTTTATCTATACTAGTTGCTAAGGTGGTTTGTGCATGCATAAATTGTTTGCCTTTTTCCTTGATGCTATCTGTCAGGGATATATCAGCACAAGCATTATTTCCAGTCGTGATAATGATATCGCAGTGCTCAATTGCAGAATCTATATTCTCCCTTAAAGGACCTGATGGAAATATCATACCATTTCCTATCCCTCTGTGAGAATCTATCACTAATATGTTTATATCTTTTATAAAATTAGGATTCTGCATCCCATCATCAAAAATTATAATTTCTGGGGTTAAATTTTTGACAATAGGCAAAGCTGAGGCAATATTTTTTGCAGCCACCACGTTTGAGAATTTACTAAGCATTACAGATTCATCCCCTACATCACTTGCTGTATCTGTTTCTGTTACTAGCTTTGCACCTCGTAAGTTTGAGTTATACCCTTTAGTAATTACTAAAAAAGAAATATTCTTTTTCTGTAAGTGTTTTATAAGCCATAATACTATCTGTGTTTTGCCAGTACCCCCTACCGTAGCATTACCGATGCATATAGTTTTTGCAGGAAATCTTATTGGAGTTGCAACAAGGCTTCTAAAAAATCCAGCTAACCTATAGAGCCATGAAAATGGTAATAATAAGAATGACAAAATGCTCCTTTTTGCCCAAAATGTGGGATATAGTAATCTTATAGTCATCTGAGTTGAATTATCATAGATTTCTAGATCGCCTTTATAAATTTATTTATTTCTGAAATATAATTCTCTAGCACCCTAGCACGATTATCTACAAATTTTCGTGCATTTTTGCTAAACTCCATTCCTTTCGAGGAATTTTTGTCATTAAGAAAAAATTTGATTGTGCTTGCAAATGAATCAGTGTCTCTTATTTGTATTGCTGCGCTGCAAGATATCATATCATCTGCGATATTTTGAAAATTACTCATATCAGGCCCCAAGATAACGATGTTGTCAAAATAAGCTGGTTCAAGTAAATTATGCCCCCCACGCTTAAATGAACCACCTACGAATACCATAAAAGCAAGGCTATAGAACAATCCGAGTTCTCCAAAACTATCCACTATATACAAATCATCATCCAAAGATGGTTTAGAACTGTTTGATCTTATAGAAAACTTAAGACCTAATTTTCTACATTGATTTTTTATCTCATCACGACGCTCAGGATGACGTAAGATTATAATAGGATAATAATCTATTTTCTCTTGCTTGAATTTGTGAATTATATCCAATGCTACTTCTTCATCTTCTTTATGAGTGCTGCTTATAACGAATATCTTCTTATCCTTAAATAATTTTTCTAAAGCACTTAGCTTTCTTTTATCTACCTCTAGCTCTTTATTGGCAAATTTCAAATTCCCTAAATTTTTAACTTTACTAAATCCTAACGCTTTATATTTATCTAGATCGGAATTACTTTGTACTATTATGTTTTTGAATTTTTTAGCAAGAAGTTGAAAAATCCATTTTTGCTTTAACCATCTGCTATATGACTTGTTTGATAATCTAGCATTTACTAATAATAGATTGAATCTCTTGGCCGATTCAGTAATAAGGCATGGCCAAAATTCAGATTCAATAAATATCCCGAGATCAATTTTCCAATTATTCAAAAATCTTCTTACAGTAATTATATTATCCAAAGGTGTAAATTGATGATTTACCCCCTTAGGAAGCCATGTTTTTAAAATCCCTGCAGAAGATAATGTACCAGTTGTAACAAGAAAATTTACTTTCGGATGCGATTTTCTTAAAGCTTTTACAAGAGTAATAGCCACCATAGACTCGCCAACACTTGCAGCATGCAGCCATATTAACTTGCCTTGTGGACGAGAAGGTATCGATAAGCATAATCTTTGGATAACTGACAATGCATTATCCTTTTGTTTAAATATTCTGAATATCAGAATCACAAAATATAGCGGCAATATGAGTAAATTTAAAAGATTATATAGAAATATCATCTTGGTCTTATTCTCTTCAATACTAATTCAGAACCATCAGATAAATTACTCAGCGTTTTTTTAAGCAACTCATCGTCCTTCTCTTTATCGCCAGATAATATAACAGACCTCCCAATAGTCACTACAATTGTTCCAAAGATCTTTGGAATCATCATCTTGTCCCAGCTCTTAAGAGTAAAATATTTGCTGCTAATACAAGAAACTGGGATTACAGATTTTTTATATTTGTAGCCTATTTGAGTAATATTACCTCCTACCTTATACATAGGCCCTCTTGGTCCATCTGGAGTAATTACTACCTTACCATTTGAATTGATTGTTCTAATAATTTGCCGAAGTGCAACGGTAGAATTTTTATTACTTGATCCTACTATTACCTTATACCCCATCTTTTTGATAACATCAGTGATCAATTTCCCATCCGTATGAGAAGAAGCAAGAGCATGAACATTATCATATCTTTTATATAGACCCATACCAAATGCAAGGCGGTTATGCCACATTGCAAATAAAGCGCCTCTTTTTCTATTGATAATTTCTTCTGTTATTTCATCCTGAAAAACAAAACACCACTTGCTTGTTTTGTAAACAATCTTTAGATACAAAGTAATAAGGCGCACAAATATTTTGTGTATCACAATATTATTCTTCAGTAATTTTTTTAGATATCTTTTTAGCATTACCTAACTTAATCTCGATATTGCATTTGATATTCTATTACACGCATCTTCTAATATTTCTTCACTCGTTGCATAAGAAATTCTGAAATACCCTTCTAGCCCAAAAGCAATGCCAGCTACTATCGCAACATGCGCTTCCTCTAACAAGTACGTAGCTAAAGCATTACTGGAATCTATGGTAGTACCATTTGGAGTTTTTTTGCCAAATAAATTTTTACAATTAGGAAATAAATAAAATGCACCTTCTGACTTATAACAATCAAGACCCTCTATTTTATTTATCATAGATAGTACTAAATCACGTTTTTCCTGAAAAATACTTGCATTTGTTTTTAAATGATCTTGAGATCCAGTGAGAGCCTCAAGCGCAGCAACCTGACTTACAGATGATGGATTCGAAGTGCTTTGCGACTGAATAACAGTCATAGCCTTAACTATCTCTTTATTCCCAGCGCCATATCCTATTCTCCATCCTGTCATAGCATATGCTTTAGAAACACCGCTAACAATAAATATACGATCCTTTAAATCAGGAGCGGTACTTGCAAGCGTTTTGAATTTAAAGCCATCAAATGTAATATGCTCATACATATCGTCACACATCACGTTCAGATTTGGGTGTTTTCTTATTACGTCAGCTAAAGATTTTAGCTCGTCTTCGGTATATGTAGCACCAGATGGATTACTTGGTGAATTTAAAATAAGCCATTTACTTTTATCCGTGATAGCATTCTCTAGATCACCAAGGTGCATTCTGAATCCGTTTTTCATGTCAGAAGATACCGTGACTGGCTTTCCACCAGCAAGCATAACCATATCTGGATACGACACCCAGTAAGGAGCTGGTATTATAACTTCATCACCTTCATTTATCGTTGCCATGAATAGGTTATAAATTATTTGCTTTCCTCCAGTGCCAACTACAACTTCAGAAATATCATAATCTAGATTATTCTCACGTCTAAATTTATTACATACCGCTTCTCTCAGTTCATTTGTACCAGATACATTAGTATATCTTGTTGCACCATTCCTAATACCTTCTATCGCAGCTTCTTTTATGTTATCTGGAGTATCAAAATCGGGTTCACCAGCAGCAAGTGAAATTATATTAATGCCTTGATCTCTTAGTTCTTTTGCTTTTGCAGTAACTGCAAGAGTTGGCGATGGTTTTGCTGTTTGTAATCTTTTTGCTATTAGTGACATAATTTTGTACTTAAATTTACTCTAATTAATTTGAATCTATACGGATTATATGAGAACATCTGCATCAAATCAAACTAAACACACCATATAAACCAAACATAATCATATGATTAGCAAATTCCCCTCTTTTATTTTCAATAGTATAAAATCACTTATTTCTAGCATAATGAAATTTCCAGCATTTATAAAAAAACAGATCTTACAGCTTGTAGTAGATTTCAAGAATTTACGTTACAAACTGAAGAATATGACAAGAAGCAATATGGAACTTGGAATTTATCACCTACGAATGAGGAATTTTAAAGATGCAGTTTTTAGATTTAAAATGATTGATAAATTTCTAGATCCAAATAACAAAGAAGCTAATTATTGGCTTGGATGGAGTTATTTTTTTCTACATGACTATAAAAAATCTATCATTGCTTTAACGAAAGCCGAAGAAAAGGACAATGCTAATCTACTGTCATTTATAAAATCTATAGATTCAATAAATGAAATACCTATGCAGATATATGAATTTCATAGAGATATATCATCTCGTTTATTTGAAGAAAAATTTTTAAGTGAAGATAAAAATATCCCTAGAAAACTAATCTTTGAATTAAAGCAAGCTATAGATACCATGCCAGAAGAATATGATGTTTTAGAGCTTGGAAGTAATGTAGGGCTACTAGGGTACGAAATCAAAAAAAGAATGCCTGTAAAATCTCATGTAACATCTGTAGAGATCTCTCAAATTATGCTAGAGTTACAAAAAACTTATTTTCCAAAAAAGAAATTGTACGATAACAATATCTGTGAGTCCATAGATGATTTCTTAACGAAAGATAAGAAGAAATATAATATTATCCTTAGCTTAGAAGGCCTATCTTTTGTAGCAGATTTAAAAAATATTTTTAGTAAAGTTTCTTCAAAGTTAGAAACAGATGGGTATTTCGCATTCTTAATCGCTTCTTCAGATAATGCTATATTTTCAGAGGAAAAATTAATATTTATCTATGATGCCAAAGAAATCGAGTGTCAACTAATCGAAGCTGGGTTTGATGTTTTATCATCAAGTAATATTTCACTAGAAATAAAAAATAATTACACTATATTCGTCTGCAGAAAAACTCAGAATTAGCAGAGGTGATACAATGAATAATAGAGTAATCTGTATTATAGCCATATGTGTTTGTGCTATTGTCAACGTTGTAATAACAAGTAGCGTCCTAGCAGAAGAAGAAAATTACAATTATAACTATGCTACATTGAAAAAGAAATGCAGAGTATATGATCCTTATCAAGCTATAAATCGCCCTATATTCATCTTTAATGGCGTATTAGACACTTTTATTCTAAGGCCAATTACCAAAGGATATGCAAAAGTTACAAATGATTATACAAAAACACGTATAGGAAGCTTTGTATATAACATAGGCGAACCACTATCTGCTGTTAATTACGGCATACAGGGTGATAATAATGGGGTTTTCAAAAGTTTCTGGCGATTTATGATAAACTCCACTATTGGTATTGGAGGGCTATTTGATATTGCTGCTAAATTCGGTCTAAAGAGTGAATCACAAACTTTTGGTAATACACTAGCACATTATGGTGTAGGACCCGGACCATACATAGTCCTCCCTATATATGGCGGAATGGGTATGAGGGATGTAATGGATGCAATCACTCTTAATAGCAGTATGAATCCTGTAAAATACGCAATGCACCGTGATTTTAAATATGCATTTGCAGCAACGAAGATGGTGTATCATCGTGACGAAATAATGCCATTTACCGATCATGTAAGTAAAACATCTACAGACTCTTATATCTCTATAAGAAATGCTTTGATGAATAAAAGAGAAGCTAAGATGATATATCCAGAGAATTTTAAATGTCCTGTGATTAATCGCAAGGGTTAACTTTTTAGTCTTATTAGTTTATAATAAAATCTATATACCGAATGGTATTTATTATTTTAACATAACAAGTATGAAATCATCCTTATTTATTAAAATTGTATTAGGCTTTGTAGTTTTTCTTTTACCTTATACTGTATCTGTTGCAAGAACTAACAATATTACAGAGTTAGAAAGCTATATTGATAATGTGTTGAGCGAAGGATATAAAATCTTTAATGACAATACTTTATCTGAATATCAAAAAATTGATAAAACAAAATCTTTTATAAAAAAATATTTTTACCTTGGTTGGATGGCTAAATCTAGCCTTGGTCGTAATAGAAGAAGTTTATCCAAACAAAAAATAGAAGAATTTTCACACGTTTATTCTAATTTCATAATTGAAACTTATTCTGAATTATCTAGCAGTCATGATGGTGAAAAAGCAATAATAAAACAAGTCATTGAAATTGATGATAGTCTATTTATAGTGAGCACAGAAATAGTTAGGCCAGGTAGACCAAGAGCATATAAAGTTGAATATCTTGTACATAAAATTAATTCGGACAATGGTAAATCTTCATACTTACTTGGCGATGTAATAACTGAAGGGGTCAGCATGTTGAATTCTCAACAAGCAGAATTTGGTAATGTTATTGCTGAAGAGGGAATTGATGCTCTAATTTCTGACCTACGTAAACGTAGCCTATCAAATGAAGAATCGTAAGACTCCCAGTTACCTGTATGGTTACAATATACAAATCTCCAACTTAATCTACTATACACCGTCATTCTACAAGCTACTCTCTCCTCCCTCTGGATAATTACGAAGCGAGCTTTTTATCAAGCTATACGGAATCTCATATCGATAGAATCAATCTCTATATTTTTTAGAAGAGATCCCGTATAATTTTAGCTTAGTAATGC
>JAOMYS010000043.1 GCA_028372485.1 Rickettsiaceae bacterium
TGTACTGAAACCACAATTTCAATTGGAATATTCTAACTCTTTTGCAGAAAGGAGTAGTTTTGGTATAGGAATTTCTAGTGGTGGTACAAGGGCGGGTTATCGTGCACAATCTTTTGATGAAACGCAAAATAAAGTTAAAGTAATTTTGTCTGGAGATCACTTTAGTACCACTATTTCTAGCACTTCTGGCTCTATGAATAATGTTAGTATGAATATTGGTTCTCAACTATCTGGAGATGTTATCGATCAAGAAGATCATGACCAGAGCTAATAGCTACTTGTAATAGGGAATCTCCTGTCTTTCTCAAAATTTTTGCATGAGATTTTTACGCCAATTGCAGATTGTCTTCTTTTGAATTCAGAGTTTTTGACCAGTAGCAATATTCTATCTACTAAATCATGATTAAATTCTTTATAAAGTTCATCCCTAGAATAGCTATGCTCTAAATATTTTTCTAAGATCGAATCTAATATCGGGTATTCTGGAAGTGAATCAGAATCTTTTTGATTATATGCAAGTTCAGCACTTGGAGCTTTGCTAAGAACATTTTTAGGGAGGGTGTTTTTATATCTAGCAATTTCGTATAATTCTGTTTTGTAAATATCCTTTATAGGGTTAAAAGCACCATTCATATCACCATAAATTGTTGCATAGCCAGTTGCATATTCTGATTTATTTCCAGTAGTAAGGAGTAGGGCATTTGTTTTATTGGATTCTGCCATTAATATTGTTCCCCTTATCCTTGATTGTAAATTCTGATATGCGACTGAATTTTGGTTCATATTTAAATCTCTTGCAAAAGAGTCCAGAATATTATCTATAGGAATATTTATAAGGTTGATATTAAGGAGAGTTGCTACCTCATTTGCATCTTCTATACTTTCTTTAGATGTAAATTTTGATGGCATCATTATAGCAGATACATTGTTTGCTCCTAGGGCATCAGTTGCGATGGATGCCACAAGAGCAGAGTCAATGCCACCAGATAAACCTAAAATAACTTTTTCAAAGCCATTATTTCTTACATAGTCTCTTGTACCAAGTACCATTGCATCATATATCATATCACATTTATCAACGGGATAAGGATAGGTCATGTTTGGGAAAAATTTATTATCTTTGAATGAAATCATTTGGTTGCTTGTTTTGAAAGAATCTCCGATGATATTCAAAGTTCCGTCAAAGCAGAATGATCTACCATCAAAGGTAATGCCGTCTTGTGATAGTGCTTGGTTACAATAAATAAGTGGCACGGATGTTTCTGCGAATCTGGATTTTACATGCTCTATACGTAAATCCATTTTGCCTTTTTCAAAAGGTGAGCCGTTTGGAACTATGAAAATCTCAGCGCCTTGTTCTTTTAAATCTTGGCATACATCATCAGACCAGATATCTGCGCATATAGGAATGCCTACTTTGATTCCATTTATAGAAATTACATTCGGTATTCCAGATTCAAAATATCTTTTTTCATCAAATATTCCACGGTTTGGAAGATGCTTTTTATAAGTTGTTCCAATAATTGAACCATTCATAGCAGCGACTGCACCATTATATAATTTACCATTTTCTATTATTATGGTAGGAAGCAAAGCGCATGTTTTTTTGGTTTTCTTTGCAAAGTCATTGGTATGCTGCTCTATATGTTGAATAAAAGATTTATCTAAAAATAAATCCTCTGCCAAATAACCAGAGCTACTTAATTCTGGAAACACACATATATCAGCACCAGAATTGCAAGCTTCAAAATAACATTTTTCAATTAGTGAAAAATTTTCCTTTAGGAATCCTACCTGAGGAGCTATTTGGCAGACGGAAATCTTCATATAATCAAATTTCAATAAAATTACTCTATGCTTTTTAAGGATGCTATTTGCTCTCTATGATCTCCATTAAAGATGTAACTTCCGGAAACTAATGTTGTAGCCCCTGCATGATAGCAAAGAGATGCGGTATCTTTGTTGATTCCTCCATCTACAGATAGCATAATTTCTCTGCCTTTTGTTGTTTCCGCAAGGGCAGAGATTTTGCTTAATTGGTTATTGATGAATTCTTGTCCTGCAAAACCAGGGTTAACAGCCATAACAAGAACTAAATCAATCTCTGATATAATACGCTCTAAGATACCGATAGGTGTAGTAGGAAGAAGGGCAACGCCAGCACGTACTTTAAGTTTTTTTATTTTTGAGATTGTTCTATGTAAATGTATCGTAGATTCAGGATGAATAGTAATCATGTCTGCACCAGAGTCAACGTAACTACTTATGGATAACTCTGGTTTATCTATCATAAGATGCACATCAAACGGTAGTGAGGTATGCTTCCTCATAGATCTAACAATATCAGGTCCAAAGCTAATCTCCGGAACAAAATGACCATCCATGATATCTATATGGAGCATATCCGCCCCTGCATCTTCTAATGAAATCACCTCTTCTTTTAGATTGGCAAAGTCAGCAGAAAGTATAGATGGAGATATTTTAATCATTTTGTTTTTTTATCTTTTATAACGTGTTTATTTCTTTTTCTTCTCTTTTGCTTTTTGCTCGAGAGACATCACATATGATATGATTCTAGCCACTTCCTCAAAATGTTCAACCGGTATTTCTTCGTCTATCTTAACATCTTTGTATAATGCACGTGCAAGAGGGGGGTTTTCAAAGATAGTGATATCATGTTCTTTTGCGATATCTTTTATATTTTGTGCTATCAAATCTAAACCTTTTGCTACACATATAGGAGCATTCTGACCATCTGGTTCGTACTTCAATGCTACTGCGTAATGTTCTGGATTTGTTATGACTACAGTTGCTTCTGGTACTGTGATTCTGATTATTTTTTGCATTTGTTCTTTCCGCAAAGATTTTATCTTCTGCTTTATTTCGGGGTTACATTCAGATTGTTTATGTTCATCTTTTACCTCCTGCTTAGTCATTTTGAGCTCTTTATAATGCTCGTAGCTTTGATATGAAAAATCAGCTGCTGCAATAGCTGCCATAATTATAGTTACAAGAATTAATATATGTTTTATCATTGTAGTAAGTTGATCTAGGATTCCTGCTATTGCAAGCTCTTGATATTGACTTAATTCTTTGACATCAGCTAGTATAACCATCACGACAAAGAATCCGACAAACGTAATTTTTATAACTCCTTTGAGAAATTCAACAAGACTTTTCATAGAGACTATTCTTTTGAAGCCTTTTATCACTGAAAGTTTTGAAAGTTTTGGTTGTATCGCTTCAAGAGTAAAAATGAACTGACCGTGCTGTGCATATGACGAAGAAACTGCCGCAATAGCAGCTATAGCAAATACTGGGCTGAAAAGAATTAGAGAGTGTTTTATTATGCTAGAGACTAATAAAAAGAATGTGCCTTGATTTAAGTTGAGAGTTCCTGCGTTTTCTATAAAAAATCTTAATTTATTTCCAAGCATCACCATAGAAGAAGGAACTACCCATATTGCGGTAATAGTTAAAAGCAAGAGCATTATAAAGCTAGTTAATTCCTTGGAGTTAACTACTTGCCCCTTTTTTAAGGCATCTTCTAGCTTCTTGGGAGTGGGGTCTTCGGTTTTGGCGTCCTTATCGTCTTCTCCCTCCTCTGACATTTTGAAATAATACCAAATTTGTATATACTGTAAGTGAGATATGCTATCAGTAAGCTAACAATCTTGAAATAAATAATGAATTTTATCGTTGAAATTGCACAGGACTGTAGCTCTTGGAAAGATGTTGAAGAGATTAATGAAGGGTTATTTGAAGATATTTTAGAACGTATTTTGTCAAGATATCCTAATTTTTCCAAAATAATTCAATTTGAATTATCAATATTACTTACAGATAATACTGGAATTAGATCGTTTAATAAGAAATTTAGGGGAAAAGATACTCCAACAAATGTTTTATCTTTTCCTGATCAAGAGATTAATTGGAGGAAGATAGTTGAATTACAGCTAGACATGGATTATATGTACCTTGGGGATATGGCATTTTCTTATCAAGTGATTAAAAATGAATCGGAAAATAAATTTATTTCTTTTCTAGATCACTTTAAGCATTTGACAGTTCATGCTATACTTCACTTGATTGGATACGACCACATTAAGGAATCTGATGCTTGCGCAATGGAATCTATTGAGGTAGAGATATTGAAAAGCTTAGGAATAAAATCCCCATATTGACAATTAAATAAAGAAATAAAGTTTAATCTATGCCGAAATCTTCTGACAGTAGCAGCCCCGCGGTAAGGGGCGTATCAAAATTGAAATTGTTTTTTAAAAAATTATTTACAGTAAAATCTCGAGCTTCAAAAGATAAGTGTGGCACTAAGGGACTTCCATTACAGTCTGATACTGACTTAGTTAATGAAGATCAGTTTTCGCATAATATTAATAGTTTTTCTCAAAAGATAGTTGATGAGGTGATGATACCTAGGTCAAATATAGTCTCTATTAATATAAATGCTACATTGGAACAGTTGAATGAAATAATTATTAAGCACTCACATACTAGAATAATCGTATATAGGTCCAAGCTAGATAACATTATTGGATTTGTTCATATAAAGGATCTATTTGAGGTTATTGCAAAATCCCAGAAATTTGATCTAAAGAAAATATTGAGAAGGCATATCATAGCTACACATTCTATGAAGCTAATAGATTTGTTAGCCCAAATGCAGTCAACACGTACTCATATAGCGGTGGTTGTTGACGAGTACGGTGGTACCGATGGTCTTATCACGATTGAAGACATTATAGAGGAAATCGTTGGAGATATAGATGATGAGCATGATCTTAGCTCAGAAGCCAATTATAAATTATTAAAAGCTGGTGTTCTCGTCGCTAATGCAAGGGTTGAGATTGAAACTCTTGAAGAAGTTATGAGTTTAAAGCTGAAAGAGGAAGACGATAATTTTGATACTATAGGTGGTTTGATCATGGCAAAGCTATCTAGTGTCCCTCAAAAAGGCGAGGTAATTGACCTTGGTGATGATGTAGTTGCAGAGATACTGGACTCGACACCTCGTACTATCAAACAAATAAAACTCACATATCTTGCAAAACGTGATTAGCATCAGATAATTGGCATGACCTTCCAGATTAAAGAAGTATATTTAAGAGATGTTGTGTTGCAGGATTATCGTAACTTCTCTGATGTGCATTTGGAATTTTCTTCAGGCGTTAATGTGATAGTTGGAAGTAATGGTTCTGGGAAGACAAATATATTAGAATCAATTTCTTTTCTCTCTCCTGGCAAAGGGTTGAAATCTTCGAATTTTGATATTATTTGCAAATATGGCATGACTTCTTGGAAGTCTCGCTTTACTGCTAAGAGCAAGGTGGGAGTCTCTGAGATTGAATCTTCATTCAATATTGCCCAAAAATCTAGAGGGATAAAGTATAATGGGTCAAAAATTTCAAGCAATGCATTACTTGACTTGCTTAATGTTGTTTGGCTTACACCTCAGATGGAGGGATTGTTTCTAGATAGCACAAGTGTGCGAAGGAGATTTCTTGATCGCATAGTATATAATTTTGATGTAAGACATGCAAAGCACATCACTAGCTATGAGCATTTCATGAGAGAAAGGAATAAGATTCTTGCCCAAGGTAATGTTATGTCTGAGTCTGCTTATCTCTCTACTATAGAAGAGAGAATGGCAACTGATGCTGAGAATATAGAAAATGCTAGGCATAAGACTATTACTCTTATGCAAGGAGTGATTGATTCTTTAGATACAGAATTTCCTAAAGCAAATTTAGATCTTACAAAGCTTTCTGAGGAGCAAGATAATTGGGATGATTTTACAAAAGAATATGCATCAATCTTAAAGGAGAATCGTCAAAAAGACTCTTATTCTGGGAGAACAAATTTCGGAGTGCATAAAGCTGATTTGTTGATTTCTTATAGAGAGAAAGGATGTCTTGCGAAAATATGCTCCACTGGCGAACAAAAGGCGTTATTGATATCGGTGATTCTTTCATCGATAGAATTTATCAAGCAGAATACAGGTGCTGCGCCTATATTATTACTTGATGAGTTATTCGTACATTTGGATATTGAGCGCAAAAATCAGTTAATAGAATATATAATTAGTACTAAATTACAGACATTCATTACAACAGCTGATATTGTTGATGTTGGAAAGTTAGGAAGCATTGCACATATTATTAATTTATGACTAGTAAGGATAATCTAAAAAGACCAGATTGGATCAGGGTAAAAGCGCCGGTTTCTAAGGGGTATCAGGAGACAAAAAAGCTCATTGAGGATTTAAAGCTGAATACTGTGTGCCAAGAAGCAGCATGCCCTAATATTGGTGAATGTTGGGAAAAGAAGCATGCAACAGTGATGATACTAGGTTCTGTTTGTACTAGGTCTTGTGCATTTTGTAATATAAAGACAGGCCTTCCAGATTTACTTGACCCGCATGAGCCAGAGAAATTAGCTTTGGCTGTTGGTAAGATGGGTCTACAGCATGTTGTGATTACATCTGTTGATAGGGATGACTTACCAGATGGTGGTGCTGAGCATTTTGCACATTGTATAAATGCTATAAGAAAATCTGCGCCAAATACCACTATAGAAGTTCTGACTCCAGATTTTCTGCGTAAAGAAGGTTCTGAAGAGATAGTAGTGAATGCTAGGCCAGATGTATTTAATCATAATATTGAAACAGTGCCATCTCTGTACAAGTCCATAAGACCGGGTGCTAGATATTTTAATTCCTTGAATCTATTATGTAATGTAAAGAAATCAGCTCCAGATATTTTTACAAAATCTGGAATTATGGTAGGTCTTGGGGAAACCACGGAAGAGGTGCTTCAAGTAATGGATGATTTGCGAGCTGCAAATGTTGATTTTTTGACAATAGGGCAATATTTACAACCAACTAAA
The DNA here is from genome assembly GCA_028372485.1 of Rickettsiaceae bacterium. Classification (GTDB taxonomy): domain Bacteria; phylum Pseudomonadota; class Alphaproteobacteria; order Rickettsiales; family Rickettsiaceae; genus Megaera_A. The sequence goes on from JAOMYS010000043.1 coordinate 6,904, forward strand.
AAACATGCAAATGTTGATAGATATGTATCTCCTGAGGAATTTAAGTTCTTGGAAAGAATGGCGAAAACAAAAGGATTTTTAATGGTGTCATCTTCTCCCCTTACTCGCTCATCCTATCATGCAGGTGACGATTTTAAGAAGATGCAAGAAGCTAGGAGGGCAAAATTTCAAGATCAGTGTGCGGTAATATAGAGTGCATTCTTTTCAAGAAACTAAAATCTTGCCCTATAGTGCGTCGGTAATTAATGATGTTATAGTAGATATAGAGAAATATCCAGAATTTTTGCCTTGGTGTAAGTCTGCAAGGATTTTATCAAGTGATGATTCGTGTATCGTTGCTGAGCTTGAGATATCTTTTCAAGGTTTTGTTGAGAAATATAAATCTATGGTTTTTGTATCGCATGATAGCGATAACTATAGCGTTAAAGTGGAAGGAATAAGCGGTCCTTTTAAATATTTAGAGAACATTTGGAGCATAAAACAGCTATATAATAAGGCAGAAGTAAGGTTTTTAATTAAATTTGAATTGAAATCCAAGATATTGGACGTTATTATGGGCAAAGCATTTTTGTTTATCTCTAAAAAGCTAGTTAGTGCTTTTGAAGATAGAGCAAAGATTTTGTCTGCAAGAGGACAGGTGTGATCTTGTAGTCAGTGTGCTTATAAAAATTGGAATCAACCATTATTTTGTTATGTCTCTAGATAACATGTAGTGTTAGAATCTAAAATGTTAAATTGTTAACGAATAACTTAAATATGGAGAAGATAAATGAACAAAGGAAATTTTGTAGCATATATAGCTGATCAGCATAGTTGCACTAAGGTAGAAGCTGAGCGTGTGATTGATATGTTCACAAGTTCTGTAATTGATGCTTTAGGTTCTGGGAATGCAGTATCGCTTGTTGGATTTGGTAATTTTAGTGTTAGTGATGTAGCTGCACGTCCTGGTCGTAACCCAAGAACAGGTGAAACAATTCAAATTTCGGCATACAAGCAACCTAAATTTAAGGTTGGTCAAAAACTAAAAGATGCATGTAATTAATTGTAGTCGTTAATATTTCACCCATTATCAATTATTTTGATAATGGTGGTGATTTATGATTTTTAGCGGGCATATTCTATATATTCGTATTCGAGTATTTCGGTACGATATGTTTTTATGCCCTTTTTCTTATCGTTCCATGAGTGAACCTTCTTCACGCCGTCATTCTGTAAGCGATTTTTGCTCCCATTGTCTTTCCGTAAGCGACCGCTAAGGGAGCTATACGGAATCTCGTCAATTGCAGATCTAGACTCCATGTTCTAGAGATCTCGTATAATCCTCGTATAGTAATACTCGAATTTACGGGATGACAGGTTGGGGAAATTATTGCATAGTAATGCTCCAATTTACATCGGGCAGGCTGGAGGAATAATACATCAGATTTACGACCTATGACCTCGGAGGTTTTCTAGCTGCTTAATAGCCATGCGACTGCTCT
>JAOMYS010000044.1 GCA_028372485.1 Rickettsiaceae bacterium
ATTCGCATCGGCACTTGTATGGTCAATCTATATTATTATTTCTAGGAGATATGCTAAAACTACCCCTGAATTATTTGCAATATATTGTGGGTGTGGAGCAATTATTTCTGTATCTATGCATTTGGCATTTGAAAGTACTGTGATTCCAAATTTGAAAGAAGGAATAATGTTAATTGTTATGGGTATTACGACGCATAGCATAGCGTATTACGCTTGGGACTATGCAATTAAAAAAGGGCATTTTAACATACTTAGAATACTCCCATATGGAAATCCAACTATATCAGTTTTAGCACTGATAATTTTTGGATTCGCCGAATTAACAATAGAGCTATTAATCTCTACCTTAATGATCTTTGCAGCTGGTATCATTGGAAGCTACAGATTCAATGAAGATGTGGCTTTCGCACCATCTTGTAGAGAAAATTATAAATAACAGATGAACAAGAAGCCTGATGTGTTGATTTAAAAGAGGTTAACTATATCAAGCTTTTAATGTTTTCTAAAAATAACCTAGCCCTATGTGACTTTGGTTTTTTAAAAAATTCTTTTGCTGATTGATCTGCAAGAACTAAACCTTTATCCATGAAGATAATGCGATCTGCTACGATTTTTGCAAATTTTATATGATGCGTGATTATCACCATGGTTACTTTGCTTTTTAATTCACCTATTATCTTAATGATATCTTGTATTGTCTCAATATCCAGTGCAGAGGTAGGCTCATCGAGAAATATTATCTCTGGATTCATCATTAAGCTTCTACAAATTGCAACACGCTGTTTTTGCCCACCTGAGAGTCCTTTTGGCATATCGTTCGCTTTTTCTAGCATACCAAAATTTTTAAGCAACTTCTTAGCATCATTTTCTGCATCAATCTTATTTTTTCCAAGCACATTGATGGGGCTATATGTTAAATTATCCATTACAGACATATGAGGAAAGAGATTAAATTGTTGAAACACCATGCCTATCTTAGAGCATAATTTTCTCCTATTAGCTTTGCTCAGCTTTTGTCCGTTGATTTTTATAATGCCACTTGTTGGGGTTTCTAGGTTATTGATACAGCGAACTAACGTTGACTTACCGCTTCCAGAAGATCCGGTAAGCACTACGACTTCCTTCTTGTCAAATACCAGATTGATATCCTTTAAAGCAACAATGGATCCAAATTTTTTAGTTATATTCTCAAGAACTATCATAATGCTAACTTTTTTTCTAAAATCATTGCGAAGCTGCTAATGATTAACACCAAAATATAATATGCAAATGCAGCTGTTAGCATTGGAATAAAAAAGCTAAAAGTTTCTGCGGAAACAAGTTGAGCTCTTCTCATCAAATCCATTTCGCCAATTATTGAAATTAAAGCAGACTCTTTCACTAAGTTTATTAACTCATTGACCAATGCTGGTAAAATATTGCGCAATGCCTGTGGTAGGATAATATCTCTCATATACATTATAGGGGGAATACCAAGGGACTTAGCGGCATCTATTTGCCCCTTATCTACAGAATTAATGCCCGCTTTAATGATTTCTGAAACATATGCACCAGAATTAAGGGAAAATGCTATAACGCCTGCAGAAAATACATCTAACTTTATTCCGAGCAAGCTAGGTAAGCCAAAATATACTATTGTTAGCTGTATAAGCAGCGGAGTTCCTCTAAATATAGAGGTATATCCATGTGCAAATATTCTAAGTGCTGTTACGTCCAGTATTTTACAAATTGCAAGTGTAGTACCAAGTGCCATTCCTAGACATACTGAAGCTATGCTGTATTTGAGAGTAACAACAACCCCTTGAATGATAAAATAAAAATGCGGTATAAACGCCACTAAATCATCATACATATTGATCATCCACTATAAAAACAATCATTCTATAACGAATGAGCTATTATGTCTAATACAACACGAACAATCGGCCTATGCTTGAAATCTTGACACTAAATTTTACCTTTCAGTTTATGTTGGTTTTTGCAAGGCTAGGTGCTGCATTTCGTATGCTACCTGCAATAGGATCACGTTATATTTTTACAAAGGGAAAGCTAGTGCTAGCACTAGCCGTATCATTCGTTATGATGCCAATTCTTGCGCCTTATTTGCCTCAATATAGCGATAATTTTGCGACGAACATCACGCTACTTGCTCTTGAAATTCTTATAGGTCTTATAATTAGCATTGCTGCAAATTTATATTTTTTATCTCTACATTTTGTAGGGCAAATCATTTCTATGCAATCCGGTCTTGCATCTGCTGCTTTTTTTGATCATAACCAAAAATCGCAAGTTACTTTATTTTCTAATTTTATGTTACTTCTTACTGCTACGTTTGTTTTTGCAACCAACACCCATCACTTATTTATTCAGGCAGTTGCTGATAGCTATGTAAGATTTCCTCCTGGGGAGTTTGTCAATTCCGAAGATATCAGCAAATTTGTATCGCTCGTTATAAATGATAGCTTTGCTCTTGCATTTAAAATAGTTTCTCCATTTTTGGTAATATCACTTGCTATCATGACTGGTGGTGGAATGCTATCTAGATTAATGCCGAATCTCCAAGTATTTTTTGTAATTACCCCGGCGCAAATTTTGGTTATATTCGGAACAATGTATATAGTGATAAATGCATTAATTATCAAAATTGTTGCTGCTATCAGTAGCGTTATGGTCTAACAGCGTTTTTATTGACGCACCCACCCATTTATAGTAAATTTGCTTGGGATTTTAACACATATAACAAAGCCTAAAAATGCTATTACTTGACATAAAAAATAAAAAAGGGATCTTAGGTACAATTCATTTCTCAGGTATTGGTGGCATTGGCATGAGTGGCATAGCTGAAATTATGCATAATCTGGGCTATATAGTACAAGGGTCTGACATCTCAGAAAATGCTAATGTTACAAGGCTAAAGAATAAAGGAATTAAAGTATTTATAGGTCAGAATGAGTCGAATATTACAGACACATCTTATGTTGTAATATCAACTGCAATAAAGTCAGATAATCCTGAGGTTCTTGCTGCAAAAAAGAACAAAATCCCTGTGATTAGAAGAGCTGAGATGCTTGCGGAATTAATGAGACTGAAATGCTCTATCGCTATCTCGGGCTCGCATGGTAAGACGACTACAACATCGCTTGTTGCATGTTTGTTTGAAGCGGCAGAACTTGACCCAACAGTAATTAATGGTGGGATAATCAATAATCGCTCTACTAATGCTTATTTGGGTAAAGGAGATTATTTAATCGCAGAGGCTGATGAGTCTGATGCAACTTTTATCAATATCCCATCAACAATAGCTGTCATTACCAATATTGATCCTGAGCATATGGATTATTATAAAGATTTTGATACGCTAATTTCTGCATTTGAAAGCTTTATAAAAAATCTACCATTTTATGGGTTTGGTATTGCATGTACTGACCATCCTGTTGTTAGGGAGATAGCTAGTAATATCACAGAAAGGCGTATTATTACTTATGGAATAGACTCTGATGATTCTCATGTTACAGCATTTAACATAAAGTCTGATATCTCTTCGTCAAGTTTTGACGTGAAGTTAAGAATGCCAAGTTCAAACAATCTTAATGTTATTGAAAACGTTACTATACCTATTCCTGGTAAGCATAATGTCTTAAATGCATTAGCTGCTATTGCCATTGGAGTGGAGCTTGATTTTGGCGTAGAAATAATCAAAAATGGATTTAAGAATTTTAAAGGGGTAAAAAGGCGTTTCACTAAAGTCTGTGAATATCTTGGCGCCGAAATCATTGATGATTATGCTCATCATCCTGTGGAGATAGAAGCAACACTTATGGCGGCAAGATCAATTGCGGATAAGAGAAATGGAAAAGTAGTGGCAGTCTTTCAGCCGCATAGATATTCTCGCCTGCAGCATCTATTTTCTGATTTCTCAAATTGTTTTACAGATGCTGATGATGTTCATATTCTCGATGTTTTTGCGGCAGGAGAAGAGCCTATAGATGGTATCAGCAGCTCCGCTCTTGCAAGCTCTATAACAGATAATGGCAAAACTGCATCATATATGACCAGCCATGATGATATGGCAAAATTGGTCATGTCTGATGCACAAAAAGGAGATATCTTCGTGTTTATGGGAGCTGGGAGCATTAGCAGCTGGACGAACCAATTGCCAGAAAAATTGGCGAGACATGATGACTCAAAATAATAAAGAAATTACGCTACATGATTTGCCCATCGTTCGTGGTAAATTGAAGGTTGGTGCTCCACTTGCACATCTCACTTGGTTTAAGGTTGGAGGTAGTGCTGATATTTTATTCAAGCCAGAAGATGCGGAAGATTTATCATCATTTTTGAAGCAGAATGCTGAGAAGCTGCAGTTACCAGTAATGACGCTCGGTGCTGGATCAAATATTATTATTAGAGATCACGGGATAGAAGGATACGTTATAAAGCTTGGAAGGAATTTTACAGATATTGAAATATTGCCTGATGGTAGATTATCTGTAGGTGCTGGTTGTTTAAATTTTAACCTAGCCAAACTTGCTTTGGCTAATTCTATTGCAGGGTTTGAGTTTTTAGTCGGAATACCTGGTACTATCGGTGGTGGAATTGCTATGAATGCTGGCGCCTATGGCACAGAGTTTAAAGATATAGTAGATACTGTATTTGCTTTGGATGAAGGAGGTAATAAGCATGAGATTAAGGTGCAAGATATTGGATTTTCATACAGAAAAAACAATCTATCAAAAGATTTAATTTTCACGAAAGTCATTTTTAATACCAAAGTTGGTGATCCTGAGCAAATTCAAAGTAAAATGGATCAAATAAGTAAAGCAAGGTCTGATACTCAGCCAGTTACAGAAAAAACAGGGGGAAGTAGTTTTGCAAATCCTAAAGATCATAAAGCATGGGAATTGATAGATAGAGTAGCTTTACGAGGCAAAAGAATTGGCGGAGCATCTATGTCTTTAAAGCATTGTAATTTTATGATAAACCACGGTGATGCAACAGCAAAGGATATGGAAGATCTGGGGGAGCTTGTCAGAAATAAAGTAAAATCAGAAACTGGTATTGAATTAAAATGGGAAATAAAACGGGTAGGAAGAAATGGAAAATTTTAATACAATTTATATTCCAAAATCAAAAATCATGCATTGTATCTCCAAGGGTGATGTACAAAAGCGAGGTGCTGAAATAGAAGAATTTAACCTGCAGCCATTAAATGGCAGGAAACATATAGCAGTTATTGGAGCTGGCATGTCAGCTGAGCGTGAAGTATCACGTAGCTCTTCAGAAGGGATTGTAAATTCTCTGATTGAACTTGGATATTCTGTTACATATATTGATATGGGAGCTGATATAGCGGTAGTGCTTGCAAAGATTGTTCCTGATATTGTGTTCAATGCTTTGCACGGTACTTATGGGGAAGATGGGTGTTTACAAGGTTTACTTAACATTATGCGCATTCCTTATACTGGAACTGGAGTGATGACTTCAAGCTTGGCTCTTAATAAGAAAAAGTCTCACGAAATTTTTAAATCTAACGGGATTAAAGTTGCAGAAGCGATTTGTGTTTGTAAGTCGGATAATGTTAAAAGTGACCCAATGCCACGTCCATATGTTATTAAACCGCTAGAACAAGGATCAAGCGTTGGTGTAGAGGTGATATTTGAGGAAGATGATTTTTCATTTGCTGATTATAATTTCCCATATGGAGATGAGATCATAGTTGAGAAATATATAAAAGGTAGGGAATTACAAGTAGCTGTACTAGATGGAGAGTCTAAAGGAGTACTTGAGATAAAAGTTCTAGAAGGAAAACGTTTTTATGATTATGAGGCAAAATATACCGAAGGATTAGCAGACCATTTGCTTCCAGCGCCAGTGCCGGATCATATACGAGAAGAGGCATTATCAGTGTCAGAACGTGCTTGCAAAATTTTTGAATCTACTAGTGGTATCATCAGGGTTGAGCTTATCTACAGCGAAGAGGAAGATGATATCTATATGTTAGAGCTAAATACTCATCCAGGTATGACTCCTATGTCTATATGTCCAGAAATTGTTGCTACGCATGGAATAAGCTATACTGATCTAGTAGAAAAAATGCTAGAATCTGCTTCATTTGAAGAATAATGGGGTTGCCTGTATATCTACAACTTACGGGATGATTCAGGGGTTTTTTTAACTCTCCAATAGTCATGCATGCAACGCCGATCGTTTACGTAAGTAGACAATATGATGCATTACGTGTTATAAATATTACTGATTTATGTGGGGTGATTAACTATGCAACGACTCCAAGAACCTACATTTGTAGACAAGAAATATCTGATATATTTGCTAGTACTGGCCATACTAACCTGCAGTATAGAAATTGATATTTCTGTACCTAGCTTTCCAGATATTTCCGATTATTTTGGTATATCCGATGGATTGACGCAGATGACTGTTGCTTTAAATTTTTTGGGCTTTTGTATTTCAAGCGTAATTTACGGTCCTTTGTCTGATAGTTTTGGACGTCGTAAAATTATGTTATTTGGAAATGCAATCATGGTGATAGGAGCATGTGGATGCTCTATTTCGTACACTATAGAATTTTTGCTATTTTCAAGATTTATTCAAGGGATAGGAGCAAGCACTTCTGCTGTCGTTGTGTTCTCTATTATTGCGGATAGTTATTCCGACAGAGAGTCATCAAGACTGGTTGGTGTTATGAATTCTCTTATTACAGTTTTTATGTCTGTAGCACCGCTTGTAGGAAGTGCAATTAACGAAGTGATTGGTTGGAGAGGAAATTATATTTTAATTGCTACTCTCTCTATTATTTCATATGCCATGATGCACTTCTTTTTACCAGAAACGAAAGGTAGGTTTAACCAGTTTAAATACAGAGATATAGTGTCTGATTACAAGAAGTTATTAACAGATGAACCTTTTTTGTATGCATCTTTTGTTCCAAGCCTATTTTATGCAGCATGGCTTAGCTTTGTTGCATGTAGCTCGTTTTTGTATATGGAGACCTATAAGCTGCCTATTATGTATTATGCAATACATCAAGCAATCATTATTTCTGCATTTTCAATTACTAGCTTTTATTCAGGAAAGATTGCTAGTGCTATAGGAGAGAGAAAATGCATCATTTATGGATCAAGTTTTGCTATTGTGGCAAGCTCCACTCTGACCGTATTATCTACTTTGGCGATGGATTCTCCATATTTAACAACAATATTCATGTCTACATATGGAATAGGTTCTGCAATTAGCTACCCAGTAATTTTTGCCAAATCTCTCGCGATATTTCCAAATATTAGTGGCACTGCTTCTTCTAGTATAATGGCAATGCGTGCTTTAATGTGCGCAGGGTTTGTTGCATTATCTAGCTATCTATATCAAGGATCTTTATTGACTGTCGCTTTGATAATACTGCTTATTGCTTTCTTGATAGCATTTTTTTCCTTAAGATTGCTAAAGATGTTGTCATTTGATAAAAATAGCTATTCAACATGAATTGAGTCTAAGCTTACAATGAAAAAACAGATCATCTATCCTGATTTTATTCCGAGATTATTCGCAACCACGATAGATCTTTTTATATTATTCCTTGTATTATCGCCGATCATAAATTTTATATCAAAATATGCTTTTCTATATATTTTTCACGATTTTTTTGTTCAAAACAATGTTGATACTTCAAATATTGATGCGATAATGGTTGCGATTAGAATGCAAGAATTTGCTGGTTATATAACAGCGCAAAAATTCTTTACATATTTTATGTTTCTACTTGTTATCAATACTATTTTGATGGCAGCTTACTTTATTATTTTTTGGCATAAATTTGGCACTACGCTTGGAAAGATGGTAATGCGTATGAAAATTGTTGATGCCGACAGCTACTCAGGTCTAACATTATACCAATGTATCAAGAGATTTGTTGGTTATGTAACATCCCTTTTGGGTGTTTGGTACATCCTCTTTAATAAAAGAGGAATGGCGCTTCATGATAAGATCGCAAACACCGTGGTCATAAAAAGCTAAGTGGTAATATTTACTAATAGCAATTCATGCTTACCACTTTTACTCTGCTACAATTTCCTTTTTCTAATTTTTAGACGCTTAATTTACCAAAGCCCTTAGTGCGTAGTAACAATTAGGTTATGACTG
>JAOMYS010000045.1 GCA_028372485.1 Rickettsiaceae bacterium
TAGCAGTCGCTTACGGAGTGACTGTGAGGGGAAAGTCGCGTGCGGAATGACATCGAAGGTGAAGCGGTCACTTGCGAAATGACATGAGGCGGGCGAATCGTTTAGGAGTTATTGACACTGTGTACTACGTATTTTCTAAACTTTTAGAGTCATACGAGCATATCGTTTCCTCTTAAAAATTGCTCTTTGATTCTTTTGCCATCTTGAATCGTAATTTTTTCTTGAGCCTTGAATCTCTCATATTTATGAAATTCTTTTTTATATGGAGCAAATACTCCAAAGCTCACTTTTCTTGTAAGATTATTCAGTATATTTTTCAAAAAGTTTGGTTTTTTTTGGAAGATAATAGTTTTTGATCCTTGAAATGTAGGCGTAATATGCTCCCTCGCTTGTATAAACTCCTTCACAGAAGTAGCCTGAATAAGAGAAGATAGCTTCTCTCCGTCACTCTCAATATTTGCATTTGTTATCTCGTTTAATTGCTCTTTATCTAATTTGATATTCATACCACCACATTTCCTAGGAATAATGGTATATTGATATTCGTCTTCGTCAGCAATTTCATGCTTATCTGCTAAAATATGAAAATTTGAACCACTTCCCTTTTCGAAACCAATCAACATAGCGCCATGCTTATCTTCTGTTGGTGCAATATAATTGATATACAAACAAGTATAATCACGCTCAAGAGATGACGAATCTTTCTTCAAGTTATTGTCTAATACTAGATCTAAACTAAAATATTTTACATTTGTAATTCCAAGTGAATGTGATACTGATCTGCATAGTTCAGCAACCCTTCCCCTCCTTTCTGTAGTTTCAAATTGGTCTTTCTTTTTTTTAATATACTGGTTACGGCTTGATGGTTTTCCTTCATACAATGAGTGGTTTTTCTTTACTCTTGCATCTTGCCAATTTTTTGATACGTAATAACGCTTGTCTAATTTTGCCAGTTCACCTTTTTTTCCAGTACTGAGCCAATTTATTATCTTATCACCAGTACTAGCTGGTACTTCTATGAAAACATACGAAGAATGTCTCATATAAAAAGAAACTGGTAATTCATTTTTATATGACTGTTGTGATGCTCCGTATCTGTCGGTAATTTTCATATCACCAGAACCTATTAAATGCAAAACTCTTCTATATATCACTATTGCTTCTTGCAAATTTGGATCTTTGCTACCTAGAAATTCTGCATTTACTTTCTTATCATGTTCTACCTCTTCTGCAAAAGATAGAATATCTGCGCGTAACATAAATTTATACCATATTTCACTATAGTCGTTCAATTTAGATTTTGTGCTAGGCGCAAGGAACGCAGCCTATATACAATTAAGAGACAAGCAACAACGCACAAGATTTAACCGAATGACTATAAATAAAATGTTAATAGCGTTAAGCTTTGCAGTCAATTTATTTTGACCTTTTTATACATCCTAACTACTTAAAAATTCTTTTAGTGAAGACTCGCATATGCCATATTCTTTCCAAGAACAATCTTTACAAATTGTATGAAATTTTTTTACGCTCATATATTTCTTTATACGAGTCTTACCTTCCTTCCAGCTTATGATCTCGCCTGGGGCAAGGTGTAAAGCTCCGCTATGCCTCGCGTCTAGTTTTGTTATTTTTTCTTGTTTGTTGCATAGCGAACTATTTATTTTGTTGGGACATGCATTACAAATATCATCGGACTCAAAGGTTACTCTTATTTGAGCGTCCTCATTACCATTCAAAGTACGCATAATGTCTTTATAATTTGCAATAAAGCTTGGTGAGTATCCTTTTCCACGAAAATTTAAACTACACATGAAATGATGCGGTTTAAATCTTATTATTTTTTTCAATTTTCCTACCATTACACATAAATGTTTATTATTTGCGAATTATAACTTTACTAAAAGTAAATAGGTACACATAATTTAATAATGTAATATGGATAAAGAATAGTTCGTGGATACTCAAGATTATATTGATATATATAAATCTCATATAAAAAATCTCAACGAACCAATGGTAAAAAAGGCAATTAAATTTGCCATAAAATACCATGGCTCACAAAAACGTGCATCTGGTGAAGCATATTACTTTCACCCGTTAGAAGTAGCAAAAATTATAGCAGAACTGCATCTTGATTCAGACTCAGTTATAACTGCAATATTGCATGACACCATAGAAGATACAGACCTAACATTCAGTGATATAGAAAAACATTTTGGGCCAAATATCGCAAAGCTAGTAGATGGGGTTACAAAACTTACTAAGATTAAATTTAATGCAGATAGCACAAAACAAGCTGAAAATTTTCGCAAACTCTTAGTTGCTATGAGTGATGATATAAGGGTGCTTATTGTCAAGCTTGCTGACCGCTTGCATAATATACGTACCATTCATTACATCAAAAATTCTAAAAAAAGAAAGCGTATTGCTCTTGAAACCATGGAAATTCATGCTCACTTGGCTGAAAGAATTGGTATTCAAGCGTTTAAATCGGAACTGCAAGATCGTTGTTTTGAAGTGTTAAACCATGAAGCAAAACAATCTATAATCAGTCGCTTCGATAGTATCAAGGGCGAAAATAAAGACTTAGTACAGAAAATATCCGATGAAATAAGAAGAATACTCTCAAGTCATGTTAGTGGATTTAAGGTGCAAGGGAGAGAAAAAACACCTTATTCTACTTGGATCAAAATGCAACAGAAGGATGTTGGAATAGATCAATTATCAGATATTGTAGCATTTAGGGTGATAGCGGGTACAATTACTGACTGCTACAAAGTGCTTGGTATTATTCATAGCACATATAAAATGATACCAGATCATTTTCAAGACTTCATAAGCACACCAAAAAACAATGGGTACAGATCACTTCATACCGTAGTGCTTGGACCATTTATGCAAAAAATTGAAATTCAAATAAGAACAAAAAAGATGCATGAAGTTGCAGAGTTTGGAGTAGCAGCACATTGGCGTTATAAACAAAACCACAAAGATTTAGCAGATGGTCATCAATATACTTGGATTAGAGAGTTGCTTACGATTTTAGAGCAGGATACTCACTCAGAGGAAGTACTACAGAATACGAAGCTTGCTATGTATTATGACCAAGTATTTTGCTTTACCCCACAGGGGAATATCATCGCCCTACCAAAAGGTGCTACCACAGTGGATTTTGCGTATATGGTACATTCAGACATAGGCAATGCTTGTGTTGGAGCAAAAGTGAATGGGCGTACTGTACCACTTAGAACAGAATTAAATAATGGTGATCAGGTAGAAATCATTACCTCAAAAAACCAGACAGCTTCACCTTCGTGGGAAAAATTTGTAATTACAGGAAAAGCAAAATCAGAGATCAAAAAAACCATTCGATCTCAAAACTATGATCAATACATTAAATTAGGCAAAAATATCATCAGCAAAGCACTGCAAGTTGCAGGCATTACTGACCAAGAAAAGGCCCTGGAGGTAGCAAGTAAATTTTTTGGAAAAAAGAAGAGCGATTTATTATTTGCGATCGGTGAAGGCACTATAACACGTGAGCAAGTAATAAAACATGTGCAGCCACGAAAAAGTAGATTAGATGCTACATTGTCACTGCTTAAGTTTGGCAAAAAAGAACAAAACCAAAGTAAGTCACATGACAATTTAGTTCCAATTAAGGGATTAATATCTGGTATGGCAATGCATATGGCAAAATGCTGTCACCCTCTTCCTGGGGACAAAATTGTAGGCATTATTCATACTGGAACTGGCGTTACTATACACACTTCTGATTGTGGAATGCTAAATAATTTTGCAAATATGCCAGAGAGGATAATTGACCTCACATGGGATAGTGATGCTTCTAATATACCATTTGTATGCAGGATAAAAATAGTAATTCTACATGAGCCATCAGGCCTTGCCACTGTAACTTCTGTAATTGCAAATTGCGGAGGTAATCTTACAAACATTAAGGTTGTAAATAGAACATCAGACTATTTTGAAATTCTATTTGATATAGAAGTCGAATCTGCTAAGCATATGGAAAAAATAATCAATTCACTAAGGGCTAAACAAATAGTACAAGATATAGAGAGAGTGAAATATTAGATATTGCGGCATTGCTAAATATAGATGGATATTTCCTGTTGTGTGCTAATTGTCACTGGTGTAAATTTGAGCATTACTATGCAATTTCCCCAACCTGTCATCCCGTAAATTCGAGCATTACTATGCGAGGATTATACGGGATCTCTAGAACATAGGGGGTTGACTGTGCTTGATTGAGATTCCGTATAGCTCCTTTAACAGTCGCTTACGGAATGACAGTGAGTGATTACTATACTTGACAGACTTATTATTTCCTTGAACATATATTATATTACCTGTTTCTTATTTATATCTATCTATGTTAAACACTCCCTCAAAATTACCGTCAACTGTTGTTTAGCAATGCCGATATTGTATAGAGTGTGAGTTTAAAATTCTATTCTATTTAATTATGATCTTATGAATGGCTTTATAGCCTAGGTAGATTGCTATTCTCTCTATCATCAATTCTTTATGATAGGATATCTCCATTGATATGGATGAATTATCTGTTTTGATATAGAGTATGTTGATCTTCTTTCCCGATTCTTTTCTTGTGCTAATCTTAACTGGGGCTGCTTTAGAACTAAATTTAACACCAACGATCTTTTCCCAATTAATAATTATTTCGGCTAAAACAGGATGACGTTTTTTGAAGAGATTATAAACTAGCTTACTAACTTCATTGCTAATCGGTTTCATAATTTGCTATAATCACAATTAAGCCGCTAAACGAATTATAGTCACAATTACTGCAACTATAGCGCAAATAATTGACAGTGCAGGGTAATATAAAGAATTTACAGCAAATAGCATCAGCATAATATTGCATCTTATAATACGTCTTACAACAAAAGCATGAGTCTGGCCTTTTTTGCGAACTGCTTTTTGAAAGAAATGCTGTAAATGTGGTTCCCAGATTCTTTCTCCCTTGACTATTCTGATCAAAAGGGTCATGCCTCCATCCGCTATATAATAAAGTGCAGCAATAACACATGCTACAAACAGCTTGGCACTAGCAGATGCAACTGTTAACAGGCATATACCAAGTAAGAATCCTAAGCTTATACTTCCTACATCCCCTAGAAATATTCTTGCAGGTTGCCAATTGAAACAGATAAAGCCTAAGGACCATCCCAAAATTATCGTAGATACGATAATGATAATATCCACATTTGGGATGATATCATATCCAAGCATACATAAGATTAATATCGTACATGATAAATGCATAGATTCACTTACAGTAATGCCATCTATCCCATCTAGAAAATTATATATATTCAAGAAACTAAGAAGTGCAAAAGTTCCTATTGCTAAGTCTAATATTACTGGTATTTCGTAATGCAATATAGTGTTTGGATGTATCAGCCACATAACTGCAAGGCATGAACATAATATATGAATGAACAACCTGAAGGGTATAAAAACATGCGATATATCATCTAAAAAAGAAAGCAAACTAAGAGGGATGAAGAGCTGCAGAAGTATCGTAGATGTGTATAGAGAATTTATTGTAACATATTCAAATGCAGGTAACGCCACTGAAAATATTATAACAAAAGCTAGACCACCTCCACGTGGCGTTGACTTCAAGTGCGCTCTTCTTTTACTCGGGACATCAATTATTCCAAGTGCAGGCATGAGGTAAATCAACATGTAAGTGAGTAGCAACGAACATATTGTTGTTACAACTAGTAAAATCCCTAAGCCTATCAAAAAATTCATAATAGCATATTTGATTTAAAACTATAATAATCACCGCCTCCAATGACCACGTGATTATGCACAGTTACATTTATTACCTCACATGCATTTGCTATTTGCATCGTTAAGTCAATATCAGAGTGCGATGGCTTAGCATTACCACTTGGGTGATTATGTACTAAAATAATTGCTCCCGCATCATGATACAAAGATTTTTTTACAATCTCTCTAGGATATACAGGTGCTCTGTCAATTGTTCCAGTAGCCATAATTTCATCTGCAATTAGTCTGTTCTTTTTATTGAGAAATAAAACCCTGAATTGCTCCAACTTCAAACATCCCATGTTGAATTTAAGATAATCCAACAATTCACCCCAAGACCCTATAATATTTTTGCTCTGCACTCTATTATAAAAAATACGGTTAAGCAATTCTCTTATGATTTTCAATTGCAGGTAAGAGTTTTCCGTTGCATCATTAATAGATAAGATCTTGTCTTTGTCTGCATTTATAAGTTGATTCAAATCACCAAAATTTTTCAGCATCTGTTTAGCAAGTGGTTTCATGTCTCGCCTAGCATTTGATTGGAACAATAATAACTCTAGTAATTCATAGTCAGAGAAACTTGTAGAATCATGCTGCAGGAATTTTTCCTTCAGCCTTCTGCGATGTCCAACATAATGCGGTTGTACGTTATCCTTATTTGCTTGTATCATATGGCGGGCAATCAAACTGTTTTGGTGAGAGTGTAAAGATCTCTGCACCGTCTTTTGTAACACCTATAGTATGTTCAAATTGTGCAGATAGAGACTTATCACGAGTTGTAACAGTCCAATCATCAAATTTACTTAAAATCACCCCGTATTTGCCAGCATTAATCATTGGCTCAATAGTAAAAAACATCCCTTCTTCCAAGGCTAATCCCCGCCCACGTTTTCCATAGTGAAGCACAGTTGGTGAATCATGAAATGTACGACCTATCCCATGGCCCGTATAATCTCGCACCACAGAATAATTATGTTTTTCAGCATGTGTTTGAATTGCATGACCTATATCGCCCAAATGTACTCCTATTTTTACCTTCTCAATAGCAAACATCATGGATTCATAAGTTATGTTAATAAGTCTCTTTTGCTTAATTCCTACATCACCCACATAAAACATGCGACTAGTGTCGCCATGCCATCCATCCAATATAACGGTTACATCAATATTGATTATATCACCATTTTTGAGTTTCTTATCTGATGGAATACCATGACAAACAACATGATTAATAGAGGTGCAAATTGACTTAGGAAATCCTTTGTAATTTAAAGGAGCGGGAATAGCTCCATTTTTTATGATAAATTCATGACATAGATCGTTAAGATAGTTCGTAGTAACATTTGGAGTAACATAATCTGTGATGTAATCAAGAGTTTCTGCAGCAAGCCTCCCTGCTGCCCTCATTTTTGCAAAATCATCCTTATTATGAATCGTTACTGCCATATATCTATTTCTGTAGTTTTTCTTGGGTCGATAGCATAGAGCATACTAATTTTTTGATACGGAGCATAAATGCTTGTTATTCTCTGCGCAAGCATTTTTGTGGATAACACCTTGTCATTCCGTAAATTCGAGCATCACTATGCGAGGATTATACGGAATCTGGGACATATAAGTTGGCTCTATATTTATTAGAAAATGCCAAATCTACAATGGACGGATTTGCTTGATAATAGGCTTTGTTTTCTTTACACTCTTATTCAAAGCTAGTTTTGATAGAAAGATGACTAAATCTGACGCAATCACGAAAGAGAAAATCGCAAACCATTTGCATGGCAAGCTTGGACTATCTGCATCTTTATGTGAAGAAATAACAGAAAAAATTTTCATGGAAATTTTTAATCTAACTAGAGATTCTGGCAAATTATCTCTACCAAATTTTGGTACATGGAAGATTAGAGAGAAAGAACCAAGGGTTGGTTTTAATATGAAAACACGTGAATCAGTGAAGATAGATCGCAAAAAAGTGTTAAGATTTATCCCTGCTAGGTCATTCAGAGCGGAAATTAATAGGTAGTAGGAGTTGTGAAAAAATATTTTTCTATAGCAGAAGCTGCAAGCGTAACATCTTTGCCAGTTCATAGGCTGAGATATATAGAAAAATCAGACCCTCGGATAAGAATCACTAAAATAAGAGATCGAAGATATTACACTGTTGGTGATATTGATTATATAAAGAAAAATTATAATACTTCTTGTGCTGATTTTGATAAATCAATTTTAAATTCTGAGGATAGAGTGTTAATTATTTCTAGGATTGATACTCTGATAGAAAAATTCCGCACATTATCAAACGACTTAT
>JAOMYS010000046.1 GCA_028372485.1 Rickettsiaceae bacterium
TCGCAATAGTCGTAAAGAATGACACTCTACACAACCCTGCAAATAAAATGATGAATTTACCCCAAAATGGTATAGCAGCACAGATTAACACTAACGGAGTATATTTATTGTTACGTATATTACTTACTCTCTGCTCTATTATCTTAGACTCTTCCTTGCTGAAAGGCAGTAAAATTTTATAGCAAATAATGCCGAATAAGTAATTTAAAAATATAGAAATTGTAAAAGCTAAAGATGATATGGATACTACTAAATAGCCATTATGTAATCCAAATTTCTTCATAGTATGAAAAATAAGCTCTGGAGTAGTGATAAAGACTAAATTACTAACTAGTGTATCAGTAAAGAGTAAGAGATATATTTCTACCTGATCCATGCTTTTACTTTATTCAGCTTGTATATATTTTGGTAGATTTATAGTAGCCAATCATGTTAGAGAGTAGAATCTTCAATATGCCTGCCATAGGTATTGCAAGCATCACTCCCCACACTCCGAACAGACTGCCAGCAGCAAACATGGCAAATATTATCCATAAAGGATGTAAACCTATTTTGCCGCCTATAATCTTTGGAGCTAAAATATAGCCTTCTATAGTATGACCAACAGCAAATAGTAAAGTGGTATATAAAAGTTCAGCACCATACCCAAAAGTTACGTAGCATACAATAATTACTAGCAAAAATGATATTACTGCGCCTATAAACGGAATAATAATTAAAAACCCAGAAATCATCCCGAGAAGCAGCGCCAAATCAAATCCAAGTACTTCAAGACCTATCACGTAATATATAGTAAGCATTAAACAAATATTCATCTGCCCTCTAATATAAGCCGAAAGTAGTCCATCGATTGAATAAAAAATCTCCCTGATTTTCTTTTTACTTTTTCTTGGGAAAAGAGACTCTATAGAATCGATCATGAATGGCCAATCCCTTAAAAAATAATATAAAATAATAGGCACTAATATAATAATTATAAATATATTGATTGTAGCAAGAGTATATTGCCATAGATGATTGGCAAAAGATGAGAATAAAGTAAAAGCGCTATTAATAGCACTGCGAATAGATTCAGAAATCTTTGCACTTAACTCCGGATCAATATTATTTATCTTATTTAACCATGCATATATTCCTTCCTCAACATTGCTTTTATATTGAGGAATTTTAGTAACAAATATTGAAAATTGTTCATAAATTATAGGAACGATAAGAACAAATATCGCTACAAATCCACTTATGAATATAGTAAATACTACAGAACTACTTACACCCCGTGAGATATTGAAACGATTACAATTACTCTGCACTACTGGCGCAAGCAAATACGCAAATATGAATGCAACAAAAAACGGAATAATCGTATCAGAAGCGACATATAATATGCCATTTACTAGTACTATTAATGCTACCCAAAAAATAATTTTATTCACAACTAATTCCTTTTTAAATCGATTAAATTATATAACTTTCCATGGATTTTATAACTTAATCCATGGAAATAAAGAGATTCTGCAAATGTATATTCATCAGCAGTGGTATATAAGATGATCTTATATTTATTACCACCCTTGTGGTCCACCTGAAAATCATCTATTTGTTCAATCTTTTCTAATTTTGATGTAACTGCATTTATCTCTTTCTCATCTAATGCATCAAAATGCATTACGATCATTCTTTCATTTTTGTGCTTTTCCTGTAAAAGTTCTGCATCCTGCTGAGTGTCAACTTTTTTTGACCCATAATTCTTAACTATATCATTCACTATCATAGATACTATACTTGGTACATCTTGCATATTATCTAAGTCATAATATTCTGTAACCACCCTCTGTTTTGATGTATCAGGTAGAATGAATTTTCCCTCGACGCTAAGCACAGTATTGAGCGTTTCTTTATCTACTAAAAACTCTGCTGTAATAATCAAAACTTGTTTAAAATATTTTTCATGAAAAATATTTATAAAATCTTCATATTGTAGATGCTCTAAATTTTTTGGAGTTATTTTTTGAGATAAATAAATTGTTTTATTAGGATAGATGATTGAGTTATCAGCCAAAATATTACGAAAATTATCCCAAGCTTGATTCCAGCTTGGGGCTTTATTCCAAATATTTAATTCATTATTTTTTTTAAAGACTGGTAAAACTAATAGCTCGGAAAATAAGTCTGAGATCTTAGAATCTTCAGACTCAAGCAAGAGCTGGTATAATTTTCCTATCTTATAAGAATAGCTAACAGTAGCACTATATTTACTACAGAGACTGAGTTCATTTTTTGTATTAGTATGCGTGAATATTTCCTTCAATTCTCCATAAGGGATTGAATCAACATCTAATGGGCTATCTGGAATAGATATCTTGTCAAGAACTAAGTGTAATGCTCTGCGCATCCCTAACTCATGCGCTTTGACCTTTGCTTCAAATTTATTATTCCCAGATGCTTCTATAAATATCTCTGATATTTTATAGGAAGCTACATTAGAGTGCGCAAAAGAAGTATTTTTCACAAAAAACAAAGTGAAGCACAAAACATAAGCTAGGCGCAACATACTTCGTATAACTATATTTAATTCTGGCTTCATTATAGCGACTTATTCCCACTACTATTCCTTGGTTTTTGCGACAGAAACTGCTGCTGGTCTAACTAATCTATCTTTCAACTTGTAACCTACTTGCATAGTGCTAACTACACTACCTTCTTTATGATCTTCTGTCACTATTTCAGAAATGGCATGATGGATATTATAGTCAAATTTATCTCCAGCCTGTGGTTCTACTGCCTCCAATGAGTATTTTTTAAATACAGAAGTGAGTTCGTTCTTTGTCATTTTTATGCCATCAATAATGTTTTTCATATCATCAGTCATTTCAGATGGCAGATGTTCTAGTGCTCTTGAGAAATTATCCATCACGGGAATTAAATCTTTAGCAAAATCTGAGATCGCATAATCCCTTGCATCGTTCACCATTTTTGTAGAACGATTACGGATATTCTCAGATTCCGCCATTTGGCGTAATAGCTTGTCCTTTAGTGACGCTACTTCTTTTAAAAGTTCTTCAATTTCCTTCTCTGAATCAGAATTATCAGGCTGGGCATCATTTTGATCATTCAATTCTTGCTCTTTATCATGATTTTTTACATCGTCGTTTTTTTCTTGTTTTTCCATATCAAATTTTTTATTTTTCCGTTATACATAACTCAAGTAAAGATATAATAACTATTACCTACAATTCAAGATGTAATGATTAATTATGAGACAATCAAAAAGAAAAAATAATCAATTAAGAGAGATCTCAATCGAGAAAGGCGTTCTAAACCATGCAGAAGGCTCGTGCCTTGTTAAGTTTGGTAATACACATGTGATATGTTCAGCAAGCGTTGATGAATCCGTTCCCAGATTTTTAAAAGGTACAAAATCTGGTTGGGTGACAGCTGAATATTCTATGCTTCCACGCTCTACAGGGGATCGCATGCGCAGGGAGTCATCAAGCACTAGGCCTTCTGGAAGGACATTAGAAATTCAGAGATTAATAGGAAGGTCAATGAGAGCGGCAATTGACTTGAAGTTGCTAGGCGAGAGACAAATAATTATTGATGCTGACGTAATAAACGCAGATGGTGGTACTCGTACTGCTGCAATTACTGGTGGATATGTTGCACTTCATCTTGCAGTTAGGTCATTGCTTGATAGCAGGAAGTTAAAAGCTAATCCACTAATATCCCAAATTGCAGCTATATCATGCGGTATACTAGGTGGTAATGCAATATTAGATATGGACTATATAGAAGATAGCAAGGCAGAAGTAGACGCAAATTTTGTATTCAACCAGAAAGGAAACTTAATAGAAGTGCAAGCAACAGGCGAAGAGACGGACTTCACACCAGATCAATTATCCGAGATGATGAATCTTGCATCAGATAGTATGAAGGATTTATTTAAGATACAAAATCAATTATTATTAGAATTGATTTAATTTACACTTACTTAGCGCTTACCTATGAATAAGAAAAAGATACTATTGTTAATATTCTTCTTATTCATATTTATTGGTATTGCATTTGTTTACCTGTACCATTCAGGCAGTAAGGAAATAGTGACCCTATCACAAAAAAATACGGACATCAAAAGAAAGCCAAAAGATCCCGGTGGTCTTACTATGCCCAACTCAGATAGCTTAATATATGATAATTTGCGTAAAAATAATTCCTCAAACTATAATGTACGAATAATATCCACCTCAGAAGAGCCAATAAAATTAGAACGCAAAAATCATATGCCTGCAGAGTTTTTAGACTCAATCGATAAGATTTTACTAAATATAGAGCAATATGCGAATAGTAGTAATTTAGATTTATCTAATAACAATTCAGATATAGATGACAAATCTAAGCTTCAGATAACTTACAATTCTGGAGAAAGATACACAAATAAAGCCTCAAATTCTCGTGCTACATCCGAAGAAAGCGGATATAAAATACAGCTTGCAGTGGCTTACTCAGCCGAAGAGATAGAACCTCGCTGGAAGGTTATAAAATCTAAACACAAAATTCTAGCTGATAGCAATCTGATTACTAAAAAAGTTAAGGGGAAAAATGAACGCATATTTTACCTTATAATGGCAGGAAACTATCCCTCCCTTAGTCAGGCAAAAATCATATGTAGAAAGCTATCGTCTGCTAAGCAAAATTGTATAATTACAAAATAAGCTAGACACAAGAAATTATAATCCAAATTTGAATATTATAGAAGAGATTCCGTATAATCCTTGCACTCACGCACTTGAATTTACGAGATGACAGGTTGTAGGGATTGTTATTCCGTAAGCGACTTTCCCCCCGATGTCATTCCATAAGAGACCGCTAAGGGAGCTATACGGAATCTCATAACACAGAGCTAACCTCCATGCTTTAGAGATCTCGTATAATTCGCAAAGAGCTCGCATGCGAGATGACAGGCTGGGGGACGCGCAAGTGCCATGCAGGCAACGCCCGTCACGTACGGAAAGACAATGGAAGGGCAATGCTAATTTTTAATTTTATCTATTATGTACTTATCAAGTAACTTTTTCATTCTTTCTGTATCTAAATTTTGATTTAAATTTGAACCGATACTTTCTTGATTTATAGGAACAGAGCTTGTAATAAGCAATTCCAACATATTCTTTAGCTCCGGTGAATTGTTACCGATGTTTTTTGAAAGCCCTATCAGCTTATCATTTTCATTGATCATATAATAAGCAAGTGCCAAACGTGATATATTCTGCTTTGCCGCTGTATTTACAGCCTCGTCAGAGTTTACTTTATTCAGAGAATCATCCAGCAATTCACCTTCTGCAAATAATATATAACGATCCCAATATTTTGACTTAAATAATGCATCTAATCTAATATTTCTTGCATCTTCAGATGCGTCATCCTTTAGATATTCTAAAACATCATCAATTCTTCCAAGCTGCATCAATGCTTCAGCCCTTATACGCTTTCTATATTCATATTCACTAAAGCTGAAATTCTCCTTATCTGTTTCATCAAGAATCAGCAATGCCTCATTAGGTTTATTATCCAAGATCAAAATAATTGCTAAATTATCTGCAGCTTCAATACGCTTCTTTCCTCTTAATCTATAATCCACTTGATGGCGTAATAAATTTGTTGCATCCTCAAGTAAGTCAAGCCTAACAAGCCTTTGAGCTATATCAACAATTACCTTATCACCTTGCTCACCAATTGGGTTGAGGTCTTTAAACTCGTAGAATAGTGCAACTATAGAAAAATCACTCATCTCTTCTTGTAAAGATCCATATAGAAACACATTATTAAATATGTTAGCCATCTCTGAAATAATATAAAAATTACTCACACGATTACTAAAAGACATCTTAATATACTGATACGTTCTCAGCGTATTCATAATATCTTTGATGTCATGGTAGTATAATGCAAGCTGAGCCAGCATTTCATATTCAAGCTGATCGCCTCTCCATTGCCACTTGAGGACATTTAATATTTCTATTGCCTCTACTACATCCATCTCCCCCCGTGATAGCTTTAATTTTAGAAGTTCATATTCTGCTCTTACCTTATTGAATAGATCACGATTTTGATTTGCTAAATTGCTATAATATTCTATCGCAAGATCTTCTTGCTTTATCCTCCTATAATAGCTTGCCTTGTAAAAATTAAGACTATTTGCGTGCTGCGTTTGAATAGGGACACGTATTTCCTTAAATAGTTTATCTATATGTCCCAAAGAGTTATTCGCAAGCAGAATTTCAAACTGTACAAATATTAATGCCCAATATTTTTCCTCAGAATATAGATCGATTGCCTCAAGTAAATTACCTTTATCATTTAACGAGCTTATATTTGAACCTATAGAAAAATTATTATATTTATTCCAAATATCTATCTCTGGTATCTTAGAAACACCATTATATGCTAGCAAAGCTTCGTACTCTTTCTGTGCATCTATCAAATCTCCTATCATGGTATAATTTATAGCCATAAGGAATCTTGCTTGCAAATTTTTATAATAATCTAAATCTGAATATAACCTTCCTATCTCTAGCGCTTGCAAGGATTCTTGATACCATCCATGAATGAAGAAAAATTTTGCTAAATCAAAATTACGATCAAATTTCTTATCATCAGTTTCCGCTATGGATGCCTCCATGATTAATCTGCTTTTTTGTGTATTGAAGTCTAGAACATCTAATTTTTTATCCTTGTAAGGCAATATTGTAGGTTGTGTTAAATATTTCTTCACCTCAAGTGCAAACATATTCTTTTGCAATATCTTTTCTTCTGGCAAAGATTCATTAGATTGGATTTCTAACCTATTTCTTTTCTTCTCTAATGAAAAATCATCACTGTGAATAACAAAAGCTACCCCTTGAATAGATCGCATTAATGTAAAACCTACATAATCTCTCTGTTTTGTCACTCTCCCATAAGCTGTAGGTATAACCGATACCATCTCTGCAATATCGGGATGTTCAAAAGATATTATAGAACTATTTGCAAAATTTCCTTTTATCTTAAATAAATCAAATTCATCACTTTCTTGAATACGGAAAATATCATTTTTATTTGCGGATTTATATGTTTTTGAAGAAATTTTAATATCCCATCCTATATGAGTCTTTTCAATTTGAGCGTTATTAAAACTATCCTCTAATTTCATGCGCATCACAGCCCCTGATTCACTAGGAATAATTTCAAATTTACTAAAAACGCCTCTTTCTTTAAAAGAAAAATCCTGCTTTTGATCAAAGACAATCCATAGATAATTCTCTTCAAAAAAAGCAGCAATCTTGCTCCCGTTATCTTCTGTATTAAAAGATAATATATGCTCTTTTAAAATATGGTTATATCCTATGAGATTTGGATCGTTACTTATAGTAACAATTGATTCCGCTTCAAGATCAGAAGCTTTATGATTTTGATTTCTTAGAAATTTAATAGCAATTAAATTTTCACCATTAATAATGTTTGTATATTCAAGATCAGCATTAACATCAAAACTTATATTCTGATTTTTGTCAGTGATCTCGAAATCATTAGCATATTGGTCAAATAGCTCTTTATTATTTAGTTTAAATTTTGATGGAATATTCACTCTTGCTGTCACAGATTTTTTATCAAAAAAAAGGTCCATTACATGAGTTTTGTCCAGATGAAATATAAATACTACATCATCACCGAATGTTTTTACCTCTATATCAATTGGAGATTCAGCTCTAGCTATCTGGGTACATAAGAAAAAAATATAAAATAATGATATTATTATTTTTCTTCCAATAAAAAGCATCTGGCTAAAAACTATACATTTATAAAAGAGTTAAACGAATTATATGTTTTTTTATTTTGATTTGTGAAGATATCGCTTAAAAACTTATCTATAAAAGAAATTTAAAAAAAATACTGGTATTTTTTCTATAATAAATGAATCGCTTGCATAAAACACTATAGTTCTGATCCTTACCTTAAAGAGTTATTTGTAAAAAATTCTTAATTTTTTTACAAAAGTTTAGCTAATTCATTAGGTAATGATTACAACTTTAATACAATTAAGGTTTTGTTCTTGTGTATAT
>JAOMYS010000047.1 GCA_028372485.1 Rickettsiaceae bacterium
GACAACACCCAACCCGTCATCTCGTAAATTTGAGTACGTGAGTACGAGGATTATACGAGATCTCTAAGGCATAGAGGTTGGCCCTGCCGTTGAAGAGATTCCGTATAGCTCCCTTAGCGGTCGCTTACGGAATGACAGTAGGGGTAGAGGTCACGTGCGAAATGACATGCTGGAGAACAATATAGTAATGTAGTGTATACTACTCAGACGATGCGTTAGGGCTTAAGATCATAATAATTTGCTTCCCTTCCATTTTCGGTTCTGAGTCAAGCTTGGCAGCGCTTCCTAACTCTGATATTATGTTATTAAAAACCTCATGTCCTTTATCCTTATAGACAATCTCACGCCCTTTGAACCAAAGCGAAACTTTTACCTTATCCCCTGATTCTAGAAATTTCTTAATTTTATCAAGCTTAACTTTAAAATCGCCAACACCAATATTGACCTTAAACTTCATTTCTTTAAGTGATGTTTTCTTTTGCTTTTTCTTAGCTTCTTGCTTCTTCTTTTTAGATTCATATTTATATCTACTAAAATCCAATATCTTGCATACAGGAGGATTTGCGGTAGGAGAGATTTCTACAAGATCAAGCCCAGCAGATTTTGCGCGCGCCATTGCATCGCCAATAGTTACTACTCCAATTACTTCGCCATCCGTGCCAACTAAACGTACATTTTCAGCACTAATCTCTCTATTTGCATTAGGAAATTTACTTTTTTTAGATCTAGATATAAAATTACCTTCAGTTTAATTATGAAATATATTTGTTATTTTCTGTCTGAATAATACGCACCAACTCATCTATGGAAACAGTTTTTTGTTCCTCTATTCCAAGCATACGCAGCGTGACGGTATTGTTCTCTTGCTCTTTCTTACCAATCACAGCAATTATGGGCACTTTCTGATTAGAAAAATTACGTATTTTATAATTAACTTTTTCCCTAGAAATGTCAAGCTCGGATCGTATCCCAGCTTTAATTAAACTGGCATGTATAGAGGTAATATGATCATCTAAATCATTAGTAATTCCAACTATTCCTACTTGTGTTGGAGCAAGCCATAGGGGAAATTTGCCAGCATATTCCTCAATCAAAATACCGATGAATCTCTCAAAAGTACCGATGATTGCCCTATGTAACATTACGGTTTTTGCTTTGTCCCCGTCTTTAGTGATGTACTCTGCACCGAGCCTCTCTGGTAGTACGAAATCCACCTGTAATGTACCACATTGCCAATCTCTGCCTATAGCATCTGTAAGCACGAACTCAAGCTTAGGACCGTAAAATGCACCTTCTCCATGATTCATTTCATATTCTAATCCAGTTTTAGCTATCGCATCCTTTAAAGCCTGCTCTGATTTGTCCCAAATATCATCACTGCCTGCTCGTATCTCTGGCCTATCTGAAAATTTTACCTTTACTTTAGCGAAGCCAAAATCTTTATACATCTCCATTAGAAGATTACAAAAAGATACAGTCTCCGAGTCTATCTGATCTTCATTGCAGAAAATATGCGCATCATCTTGAACAAAATTACGAACTCTAAGTAGCCCATGTAATCCACCAGATGGCTCATTACGATGACATGATCCAAATTCCGCCATACGGTATGGTAGATCACGATAGCTCTTGATTCCCTGTTTAAAGATTTGTACGTGACATGGACAGTTCATTGGTTTAAGTGCATGAGTCTTTTCATCACTTTCTACAGTGAACATATTTTCTCTGAATTTATCCCAATGTCCAGATTGCTCCCAAAGCTTTCTATCTACCATCATAGGGGTTTTTACTTCAATGTAATTTTCTCTTTGAAGTTTTTTCCTTATGTAACTTTCTATAGTGCGATATATACTCCAACCTTTATCGTGCCAAAATGGCATGCCTTGAGCTTCCTCTTGAAAGTGGAACAGGTCAAGTTCTTTACCGAGTTTTCTGTGGTCACGCTTTTCTGCCTCTTCTATCTTATGCAAGTAATCATCAAGCTGCTCTTTGGTTGCCCATGCAGTGCCGTATATACGTTGTAGCATTACGTTGTTACTGTCACCACGCCAGTAAGCTCCTGCAACTTTCATCAATTTAAAATGTTTAATTCTTCCAGTAGATGGGCAATGAGGCCCTTTGCATAGATCAATAAAATTACCTTGGCGGTATAATGTTATCTTCTCTCCCGCTGGGATAGACTCAATGATCTCTGCCTTGTAATGCTCACCCATCTCAGTAAACATTGCAATTGCATCATCTCTTGCCCACTCCTCACGTATGAATTTTTCATTGCGCTTTACTATGTGATTCATCTTGGCTTCAATCTTCTCAAGATCAGCAGTAGTAAACGGCTCATCTTTCGCAAAGTCATAATAAAACCCATCTTTTATTGCAGGGCCTATCGTCACTTGTATATCTGGAAAAAGCTCTTTTGCAGCTTCCGCTATGATGTGCGCAGCATCATGCCTTATAATCTCTAAAACTTCAGGATCTCTATCAGTTAGAATCCTAAAATTGCAATCATCATGAATAGGCGTTGATATATCAGCAAGAGAGTTATTTACTTCCACAACCATAGCTGTTTTTGCTAAGGATTTTGAAATAGAGGATGCGATATCATATCCTGTTATTCCTGTTTCAAATTGTTTTTTTGACCCGCCTGGGAAAGTTACATTGATCATTACTTTAAGTTTATGATTTGAGCTTAGTATATTTAGTAGAATTTATACCATTCTGTCAACAAAATTACTACTCAAAAATTAGAAGGATATTGACCGGTATGCAGATAGGTGATAGCACTAATTATATCTCCTTATGGTGGAGAAAGAATGCGATAATAACAATTATAGGTTGAATTTATGATAGGAAAAATACTGAAATTATCTGTTACATCATACTTATTTTCAAAAATGGTAGGAAGCACCTCTCAAAGAGTATCAGTAAGTCTTGCTCAACAAGATAACAAGTGGTTATTAGAAACGAGAGATAATTTTACTATGGAGTTAAAAAATCACAAAAATGAGTGTAGCAGTGAATTACATCAAGATAATAACACTGGCTCCTTTTTACCTACAGATGTAGCTATGTCTTGTTATGTTATTGCATGCTTCACATATCTTGGTACATTCAAGAAAATGCAATTGCTGGATGAATTGGCGCAAATACTGTCAGAGCGGGAAAAAAAGTTAGAGCAGCGAGAAGAAGCTATCTTAGAGCGGGAGAAAAAGCTAGAGCAACAAAAACAACGTTCTGAGCTAGGGGAAAATTTGGAGGCTCAATTTATAAGTCAGTTGTATATTTCTTCTTATATTGATGAAAATGGTAAATATGTAGATACCACAGAGATTATTGGCGCAACAGAAAATGATCTGCCCAACTGATCACAATGTTGCTTGCATAACAAAAATATACAATTCATTAAGTAGGGATTAATTGCAAAAATATAAAACCTTCTTTAGCATGATTCTTTGAATGTATATAGTTATTTAAAATGCTTAGTCTACTAAAGAAAATAACAGATTATGGCGACATAGCACTCGCCTGCGGGATTATTGGTATCTTAATGGTTCTGTTATTCCCAGTTCCTACAACGATATTGGACTTTCTTTTAGCGCTTTCTATAGGAATAGCATTTGTTATTTTGATGACTACTCTATTTATACAAAAACCCTTAGATCTCAGCGTTTTTCCTACAATACTTTTGGTTACTACACTACTTAGATTATCCTTAAATATCGCATCTACGAGACTAATTCTGTCCAGAGGTCACTTAGGGGCAGACGCAGCAGGCCATGTGATAGAAGCATTTGGTGGCTTTGTTATGCAAGGCAATGTTGTGATCGGATTAATAGTATTTCTCATACTAACACTTATTAATTTCATAGTGATTACAAAGGGTTCAGGGAGAATAGCCGAAGTTGCAGCAAGATTTAGCTTAGACGCAATGCCTGGAAAACAAATGGCAATAGATGCAGATTTAGCAGCTGGTTTAGTTAACGAGGATGTAGCAAAAGAACGTAGGAAAGAATTAGAGGGTGAAAGTACATTTTTTGGAGCAATGGATGGTGCAAATAAGTTTGTAAGAGGTGATGCTATTGCTGGTCTAATAATTACATTCATCAATCTGATTGGAGGAATGATTGTTGGCATCTTACAAAAGAATTTGACATTTGATGTAGCAGTTCAAACATATACTATGCTAACTATAGGCGATGGCTTAGTTAGCCAGATACCCTCTCTTATTATATCTATGTCTGCTGGTCTTTTAGTAACTAAAGCTGGATCTAATGATACTACAGACAAAATGATTTTTGGGCAGCTAAGTCAATATCCTAAGGCACTCATTATGACGTCTGCTGTAACTGCACTTATGTCTTTTTTGCCAGGTCTACCTTTTATTCCATTTGCTATTATCTCCGCTACAATCGCTGGAATTGCTTATTATCTCTCCCAGTTAAAAGGGGAAGCTAAAAGAGCAGAGTCTCTGCAATCTTCTGCCGTAGATAAGGACCAAACTGAAATAGGAGACCAGAAACAAACACCAGAGACTTTATCAGAAATGACTCAGCTTGATCTTATACGACTAGAGATAGGGTATGGTCTTATCTCACTGGTCAAGAATAATAATGGTCATAATCTGACAGAGCAGATAAAGGGTCTGCGTAGGCAAGTAATACAAGAATATGGATTTGTGATTCCTTCGGTTAGGATACAGGATAACATCCAGCTTGATACAAATAGTTATGTTATCAAAATTAAAGAGCTAGAAGCAGGAAATGGATCTGTGCTACCTGGAAAATTTATGGTTATGAATCCACAAAATACCGACATGGATATCGCTGGTGAAGATGTAAAAGAGCCAGCATTCGGATTACCAGCTAAATGGATAGATGAGAGCAATAAAGAAGTCGCAATATCAAAAAATTGTACCGTTGTTGATCCGTCAACTGTCATTACTACGCATATGACCGAACTTATCAAAGAAAATATTGTTGATCTGCTCACATACAGTGAAACACAAAAATTACTTGATAATATAGGGGGCGAACATAAACAATTAATCAAGGATGTAATACCAGATATAGTTTCTATATCTTCGCTTCAGAAAGTGCTACAGAATTTACTCTCAGAGATGATCTCTATCAGGGATCTATCAAGTATTATTGAAGCGGTGGCAGATGCTGCTAAAGCCAACAAAAACCTTATGGCTATGACCGAATCAGTTCGCACTCATCTATCAAGGCAAATATGCCATTATAATACGAATAACGAAGGATTCATTCCCATCATTGCATTAACACCCGAATGGGAAAAAATATTTATGGAGAGCATGGTAGATGACGGTAGTGGTGACAAGCAGCTGTCTATGCCACCATCAAAACTGCAAATATTCGTTTCCAGAGTGAAAAAAATATTTGATGATCAAGCTGCAAAAGGTCATATCCCAGTTCTACTCACAGGTGCTTACACAAGACCTTACATCAGATCAGTAGTGGAAAGATTCAGACCAGCAACAGTCGTGATGTCTCAAAATGAAATTCATTACAAAGCAAAGATCAAAACCCTAGATTCGGTGTAGAATGGATATTTGCTTTCATAAAAATGCATTTGAGGATTATCTACTCTCTAATTTACATGTTGTCGGTCAAGAAGGATATCCAGTGAACATAGATTAGTTTATACAATTAAGAATAACAGTATTTACGTTCTTCAATGTCGTTATCATTATTAATTTGATAAAAGCCAACAATTGTTATGAATAAAACACTACATTGCGTATTTTAACTAAATAGCCGTATAATTTGTGTTACAGCTATTCATCCTATTAGTGCTATTATGTTATTATCCTATCTGAAAAGTTTATGCCTATAAATAGTTACACGCAGAATAAATGACCTCTATATATCATATTCTTGACAAACACCCTGCTATTTACCCCGAGGATATACAAGCAGAATACGAAGATCTTGCTAAAAAGTTAGTAAATTCTGGAAGGCTTCGCATAGACACAGATTACTACCGTAATTTTGTCCGCTTTTCTGACCAGGCAAATAATATAAATGTCATTTTTAGTGATAAGGAGCTAACTATCCCATCTTTAATTCCTTTAACTAAAAATATTTTGGCGAGTCTTTATACAAAACATGGAAGAAGAGTATCAGATAACAAACTGGACTCTGTAATAAATAACCTAAAAAAGAATCAACTTAAGAAGATATTACCAGTTAGTGATGATCTTAAAATGAAGCTTGCACGTATTTTTGTACAATCAGCACATCCTATTGTTATCAGATGGTTACTTTTTGATAGGGTGGAAATATTTATTACATACTCTCACAACATCGGAGACGTAATGGATATAGCAAGCTGGAAGCTTTCAGGAACAAATAGCGGAATGCAAAGCACAGACGGGGTTAATGCTTGTATCTATGTTTCGTGTGGAGGTGATCCGTTTACAAAAAATAGTGGAAAGAATCCTACATATGGTGATGGTTGGGCAGCAGCAGCTAGATTGCAAATCATTGCTGGACAAGAAATAGGACATTACGCAGATATAAAGCGGGATAAGAATGGTAGGCAAATTACTCGCCACTCTGCAAATTTTGCATGTACAAGAGCTGTAGCGCATGTAAAAGATGGAAGAAGAAATGATATTGCAAGATGTGATAAAGTATATCACAAGCTAATGAATAATGGCATGAGATATCTTTTTGACCTTGAGAAACAGCTAAAGTTTTACGATCAAAATAGAATTTCTGGAATTAAGGTTTGGTATATAAAAGCAAAAGTAAAGTATTGCAGATATAAGGTATCTCAATTTGCACGTAAGAATGATATGATATTTGTACTGCGATTTGAAAGAGAAAAGTACATGTCTCTTATGATTGCTGCTATGATAGAAGATATGAAGTCTCATCTATCTCCAGCAGCGGGCGTATATAAAAGAGATGACTCAGGTGCAGAAGAGGCCATTGCATGCGTAGAAGCACTTGCAAGAATTCCTCAGCAAGTAATGAAGTGGGGATATATTACAACAAAGGCAACAATGCATGATTTATACAAAGTATATTACAAGGAGGTTATACCATCGCTGATTGAAAACTATAATTACCTTACAAAGAGTAATTATCAGCGTGATCTTTCTACGAATAAAACAAGTATCTTGCAGAAGATCTCAAATTTCTTTAGCAAAATAAAAAAAGATAAATTTAAATTTGACGAGGTTAGAGAAGTGGGTATTCCCAACTAACTATAGATAATGATTGAGATTAAGCATGCTTTTCGTGAAGAAGTATAACTAACGGAGTATTTAAGCTTGTTAATAGGTTCACTGATATCGTTTCTTCGTATTCTCTTAGATGATTCTTGCACAATCAGTGTTCTTGCTATATGATCCATGTGTAGAATTGTTTCAAAAAGGGAAGATTTAATGGCAAGAGTAACTGTAGAAGATTGTGTACAACAAGTTCCAAATCGGTTTGAACTCGTAATACTAGCTGCAATGAGAGCAAAGAGTATATATTCTGGTATTGATCCTACAGTAAATCCAGATAATGATAAAAATCCCGTCATAGCATTGCGTGAGATTGCTCATGGCAATATTGATATTGACTCCTTGAGAGAAGCAAAAATTTCTTCTCTGCAAAAAGTAACGCAAGTAGAAGAAGTGGAAGAAGAAAATGTCTATGCAGAAGCAAAAGAGCCGGTAGATGTTGAAGAAGAAGATACAGACTACTCAATTAGTGATTTAAGTGCTGACGTACAAGAGAATGAGAAGTAGTGGATTGTCTATCACTAATGCTCTAAGCCTTTGTTTTTTTGAGTAGCAGCAATCTGTTGGAATTTTTTAGCTCTCTCTTGCATGTTTTTCTTCTGCTGAAATGAAATACCTTTTCTAAGCTTGAATACTTCCTTATAAAGTTCTTTAATAGACATTTCGTCTATATTTGCATTTTTCAAAAACTTTTTTGTATTCCTCAGGAGCTATCTTCGTATAATCATTTTGCAATTTAACAAAATGCTCTGATAATTT
>JAOMYS010000048.1 GCA_028372485.1 Rickettsiaceae bacterium
AGTAGGGAGATTCTGTTTAGAAGGGATTTCATATAGCTCCTAGCGGTCGTTTACGGAACGACAGTGGGAGAAAAAATCGTATGAGAAATAACAATAGAGAATACAATGCTCATTTGTAATTTACTATATTTCCTCAGCTAGTCTTTTTGCTTCATCATCTGCGGTAAGAGCATCTACGAACTCGTCTAGTTTACCTTCCTTCATTAACTCATCAATCTTGTATAATGTGAGATTAATACGATGGTCGCTTATTCTACTTTGCGGAAAATTATATGTACGAATGCGCTCCGATCTATCTCCTGAACCAATTTGCCCTTTTCTTGAGTCTGCCCTTTCTGCCTCACGAGTGCGACGCTCTTCTTCATATATACGAGAGCGCAATATCTTGAGCGCCTTTGCTTTATTCTT
Organism: Rickettsiaceae bacterium; assembly: GCA_028372485.1. Taxonomy (GTDB): domain Bacteria; phylum Pseudomonadota; class Alphaproteobacteria; order Rickettsiales; family Rickettsiaceae; genus Megaera_A. The sequence goes on from JAOMYS010000048.1 coordinate 409, forward strand.
ATGCTGCGATTTTTCGTCTTGAATTGCAACAACTACACCGGTTGGGATATGAGTAACACGAACTGCAGAATCTGTTGTATTAACGTGCTGCCCACCAGCACCCGAGGCTCTATAAGTATCAATACGGATGTCCTTATCTTCTATCTTGATATCAACATCCTCTGCTTCGGGAAGAACAGCTACAGTAGCCGCAGATGTATGGATTCTTCCATTTGATTCAGTAGACGGTATTCTCTGAACCCTATGCACACCAGACTCAAATTTAAGTCTAGCAAATGCACCGTCGCCTTTTATCAAAGCAGATGCTTCTTTATACCCACCAACACCAATTTCAGAAATTGAAAGTATCTCAAATTTCCACCCTTTTAAGGAAGAATATCTCTGATACATTTCAAATAAATCAGCTGCAAAGAGCGCAGCTTCTTCACCACCAGTACCGCCTCTTATTTCTATAATTGCGTTTTTACTATCCGCTTCATCTTTTGGAAGTAGTGCAATTTTTACTTTATGTTCTAAGACAGGCACCTGCGTATTTAATTTGCGCAATTCCTCTTCTATCATTTCTTTAGTTTCAAGGTCCAGACCATCTTCAGCTAACATTTCTTTAGCGTCTGATAAATCCGAGATTGCTTTATGATATCCGGTTATCTTTGCAACAATTGGTTCAAGCTCAGAATATTCCTTAGAAGCAGACACGAAATCTTCGCCCGTGATGCCGCTTGCAAGCTTATCTGATAAATCTTGGTGCTTCTGTAGTATTTTGTTTAAATTATCCTGAAAACTCATAATGCTTTCATTGAAGATTTAATTTTACTTCTAGCCGCAGCTACCCTTGCGATAGGTATACGATATGGAGAACAAGAGATATAATCTACTCCTGTGTTTTGGAAAAAATCTATTGATGATGGGTCACCTGCATGCTCACCGCAAACTCCCATAGTAAGGTTTGGATTTTCTGATTTTCCTCTCCTAGCTGCTAGATCTATTAACTGACCTACGCCATTTTCATCGATAGTTGAGAAAGGGTCATCCTTAAATATCTTTTGTTCTAAATATTCAGGTAAGAATGAACCGACATCATCTCTGGAAATACCAAATGTAGTCTGCGTAAGATCGTTTGAACCAAAGCTAAAAAACTCTACATGCTTTGCTATTTCACCTGCTGTAAGTGCTGCTCGTGGAAGTTCAATCATCGTACCAAGCTTGATACAAAACTTCATAGAATATTTTGACTCCATCTTTTCGATCGTATCTAGCACATACTGTTTGATGCGTATAAGCTCTTTCTCCTCAGAGATAAGTGGTATCATTAGTTCTAGATTGCTCTTAATTTTTTCTTCAATTTGTAAATAAGCGATAGCAGACAAAATTGCTTCTACCTGCATTATATATATCTCTGGATATGAAATTCCGAGTCTACATCCCCTATGACCAAGCATAGGGTTCATTTCGCGCAAAGACTGTAAACGATGATCAATCAATGACAATGGAACATTAAGATTTTGAGCAAGTAATGTTTTATCTTCCTCCTTCGTGGGTAAAAATTCATGAAGTGGCGGATCTAGTAACCTGATATTGACTGATCTTGAGTTCATAACCCTAAATAGAGATTTAAAGTCACTAACTTGTAGAGGCTTTAACTTTGATATTGCCTCCATCCTTTGCTGGTGATCCTTCGCTATGATCATCTGACGCACTAAGGCAATTTTTTGACTATCAAAAAACATATGTTCCGTACGACACAATCCGATACCGCTTGCTCCGAACTTTATTGCAGTTTCTGCATCAGATACTGTTTCAGCATTGGCTCTTACATCTAAGTGCTTTTCCCTATCTGCCCAATCCAATATAATATTGAATTCTTCTGAGAAACTTGACTCTACTAATTTTACATCACCTACAATGATTTTGCCTGTAGATCCGTCAACGGTAATAGAGTCACCTTGTGATATTTCATGCCCAGATGCGGTAGTACATACCTTATCTTTTTCATTGACAATTAAGCCGTTTACTCCGCATACGCATGGACGCCCCATACCTCTTGCAACCACAGCAGCATGCGATGTCATTCCACCTCTTGCAGTGAGAATTCCAGCTGATGAGTTCATGCCCTTAATGTCTTCAGGACTAGTATCACTACGCACTAATATTACGCTGCGATGACGTGACAATTCTTCAGCTTCATTTGCAGAGAAAACTGCAATTCCAGTAGCAGCCCCAGGCGATGCTGGTAACCCTTCTGCAATTATTTTTGGATCATGAGAATAATCTATAGATGTATGTAAAAGCTGATTAAGCGATTCAGGGTCAATTTGCATCAATGCATCTTGTTTGGAAATAACATTCTCTTTGACCATATCAACTGCGATTTTTACAGATGCAGCAGCAGCTCTTTTTCCGCTTCTAGTCTGTAGTATGTATAACTTACCCTGTTCAATCGTAAATTCTATATCTTGCATATCTTGAAAATATGACTCTAGCTTGTTACAAACACTTGCAAGCTCTTTGTAGAGTCTAGGCATTTTCTCCTGCATAGAATTGCCTTTATTCTCAGATATAATAGGATGAGGTGTACGAATCCCTGCTACTACATCTTCACCTTGAGCATTGATTAAAAATTCACCGAATATTTCCTTCTTGCCCGTTGCAGGGGAGCGAGTAAATACAACACCTGTTGCAGAATCATTATCTTTATTCCCAAACACCATTGACTGTATATTTACAGCAGTGCCTATAGTATCATCTATATTGTTTATTTTTCGATAAATAACAGCTCTTGGACATGTCCAAGATTTTAGCACAGATTTAATGGCAGATTTTAACTGTTCTAGAGGATTGGATTTAAATTCTCTTTTCGTGTGATTTAAAATAATTGCTTTAAATTCAGAGATTACTTTATGTAAATTTTCTATATTATCTTGATCTTGCTGATCATTTTCACCGATGTGACTATCAAACGATTCTTCAAAAATATAGCTAGAAATACCAAGAACCACGGAACCATACATTTGTAAAAACCGTCTATAACTATCATAGGCAAAATGAGGATTTTTTGTCTGATTTGTGATGGCCTCAGCAACATCATCATTCATACCAAGATTCAAGATAGTGTCCATCATACCAGGCATAGAAACGCTTGCGCCAGAACGTACCGAAAGAAGCAGAGGATTTTTTCTATCACCAAAGATTTTTCCCGTTTCTTTTTCCAGTCTGTTTACTGAGTTAAGAAGCTCTCCTTCAAACTCTTTTGTAAAAACAGAATCTGGGTCTTGCAGATACCTCTTACATAAATCGGAAGAAATTGTAAAACCCGCAGGAATTGGCAGGTCCATCTTACACATTTGCGCCAAATTTGCACCTTTACTTCCAAGCATATCTTTCATGCTAGAATCACCATCTGCGTGAGAATCACCAAAATGGTAAATCAACTTATTCATCCTATTTCTCTTTCCTATATAAAGCCAAGCAAATCCCAAGGAGAGTAGCAAAAAAATGAAGATAAGTATAGTCAATTTATTGTGAATCTGTGGGAGTATTTATTATAGATAGACGGAGGTAAAATGCGCATATCTAATGCGCATTACCTTATCGACTGCTGGACTTTTCAAGCCAGGCTTAATTATTCACAGACTCAATAGCAGCAAATGCCGCCATTCGTAATATATCAGTAGCAGAAGAACCCATAGGCACGATTTGTATCGGATACTCAAAACCACTCAAGATTGGTCCAATGAATACCTCACCTGTCAGCTCTTCAAGAAGACCAGTTGAGATAGCAGCAGAGTTAAGTGCTGGCATAATTAATATATTAGCTGGACCGCTTAAACGACAAAATGGATATATCTTTTGTATTTCAGTGTTTAATGCGACATCAACTGTCATCTCACCATCATATTCAAAATCTACTTTCATTTCATCTAACATAGCAATAGCACGCTTTACTCTGGATGATCCTTCTCTTTCCGGGTTTCCAAAATTAGAGAATGATAATAGTGCAACTCTTGGCTTGAAACCCATAGATTTTGCAACTGCTGCTGTTTGCGTAGCGATTTCTGCCAGATCCTCTGCTTCCGGTACTTCGCATGATGTATTATCTGCAATAATGATATTATGCTTACTAGATAGCATTATAGAATATCCAATTATTCTGTGATCTTTTTTTGGATTGATTACCTTACAAATATCATCAAGACTATTATAGTAACTCTTGGTAATACCCGTAACCATAGCATCAGCATCTCCACATGCTATCATACATGCAGAAAATACATTGCGATCTGTCTTAACCATTCTAGCGCAATCTCTATATAAGTATCCTTTGCGATGTAATTTTTGGTATAGCTTATCAATATATTTATCCAAATTCTTATTAACTGCAGCATTCATTACAGTGATATTACTTAAATCATACCCTTGTCCCATGCTATTCACGATTGGATCGATCTTAGAGTGTCTACCCACAATTATTGGCTTACCATAATGCTCGTCACGCATCATCATCGCAGCCTTAATCACTTCCTCTTCTTCTCCTTCTGCGAAAATTACCCTCTGCATATCTGCACTATGTATTCTCTCATAAATGAAGTTCATATATGTGGATGTAGGATTCAATCTGCTTTCAAGCTCTGTTACATATGATTTTGTATCAAGTTTTTTTATTCTTGAAACACCAGATTTAATTGCAGCCTCTGCGACAGCAACGGGAATTGTTGTGATAAGTCTTGGATCAAAAGGAACTGGTATTATGTAATCAGGACCAAATGATTTATGCTTATCTCCATATGCTCTGTACACCTCACCTGGTACTGGTTGCCTTGCAAGATCTGCCAGTGCTTTTGCTGCAGCTATCTTCATCTCTTCGTTAATGCATTTTGCACGGACATCAAGAGCGCCCCTGAAAATGTAAGGAAATCCCATTACGTTATTCACCTGATTATCATAATCAGAACGACCAGTAGCAATGATTGCATCATTCCTAACTGACTTGATATCTTCAGGAGTAATTTCTGGGTCAGGATTTGCCATAGCAAAAATTATAGGATTATCCGTCATAGATGCGACCATCTCTTTTGTGACGGCACCTTTTACTGAAAGTCCTAAAAATACATCAGCACCTTTCATTGCCTCTAGCAATGTTCTGCATTTAGTGTCAGAAGCTTTAGCTTCTTTCCATTTATTCATGCGCTCTGTGCGCCCTTTATAGATAACCCCTTTAGTATCACATAATATGACATTATTCTTATTGACACCAAGTGCAATAGCAAGGTCAATACAAGACATTGCCGCAGCTCCTGCGCCATTGACCACTATTTTGATCTCAGACATTTTTCGTTTTGTAAGGAATACAGCGTTAATAAGACCAGCTGCAGTAATAATCGCAGTCCCATGCTGATCGTCATGAAATACTGGTATGTCCATTATCTCTTTCAGCTTTTCCTCAATAACAAAACATTCTGGAGCTTTTATATCTTCAAGATTGATCCCGCCAAAACTAGTACCAAGATTCTTGACTGTATTTATAAATTCGTCTGGATCCGTAGTATCTACTTCTAGGTCAAACCCATCAATATCAGCAAATTTTTTAAATAACACAGCTTTTCCTTCCATCACAGGCTTTGCAGCTGCTGCTCCAATAGCACCAAGACCGAGTACAGCTGTACCGTTTGTAATAACCGCTACCAGATTCCCCTTAGCAGTATATTTATAAATATCTTCAGGATTTTTCTGTATCTCAAGGCAAGGCGCTGCGACGCCTGGCGAATATGCAAGAGCGAGGTCTTGCTGCGAGATTAATTGCTTTGTAGGCTGTAGTGCAATTTTACCGGCTTTGCCTTTCTTATGATATTCCAGTGCTTTTATGTAAGCGGGTGATTTTGTATCATTCATAATAATATACTAATATCTAACTTATTCTAAACAAGGATATAGACTAGAAGCGATAATGACAAGATTGAAAAGATCGTAGTAAAAGTTATGATAGAAGACATTGTCTCTGGATCACCACCAAGTTGCCGTGAGAGAATATAAGAAGAGCTGGAACAAGGAAGGCAACTAAACAATATCCCCACAGATTTGGCAACTCCAGTGATTCCCATTATCCAAAGAACAACGAATGTCACTACTGGCATTAACGCCAACTTGATTGCACTAGTGAACATAACTTGATGCAAATATTCTTGCTTTAATCTGAATTGAATACCAGCACCAACAATCAGTATACCAATTGCAAGAGCAGAATCAGCAAGGCTCTGAATAGTTTTTTCAATTGCGATATTTAATGTTAAGTCCATATAATTAAAAACTACTCCAGCGATACTTGCAAAAACAAAAGGGTTTCCTATGATTGACTTCACCATCAACATAAAACTTTTTCTTTTTGTTAGAGCGCCACTTCCTTTAGGCACGTAATGAGTGAATGCTATAATGGCTGTAATATTTGTTAGAATTAAAAGGTAAGGAGAGATTGTTGCTATTACTTTTAGCCCCTCATCACCAAAAAGCGCAGCACCAAGTGCAAAGAATATATAATTATTATATCTAGTAGATCCTTGAAAAACAGAAGTGAATTGCGCCTTATCATAAGGCTCTTTTTCTTGATAGATTACGATTATCACTGCGATAACTAAAGTGGAAATCATTAAAGCAATCGTGAGCCTCAGAAACTCAGACGAACCAAGATCAGCCTTGGAGCTATATTCAAATAATACAGCAGGGAATAAAACATAAAATAATAATTTTTCTAAGCCACGCCAAAATTCATCAGAACTAAGCCATTTTCTCCTTATTACACTACCCAAGAGTGCAATAAGAAATATTGGCAAAACACTGTAGAAAACATTATACATGACTGAATAATTTACGGTATAAAACCCAAACATGATAACAATTTATTGTTGTAAGATCAAGGAATCCTTCAAAGTATTTACATTTCTTAAGATTTGGCGATTTTTTTAAACAGAGTGGAATGAGTGAGTTGCTCCATAAATATAGATAGAGTTTTTACTTCGCTCTTGCCCTCTTTGATAAATATCTTCTTATACCTGTATTCAGATTAATGAATTTCTTGCCAGTTATTTCCTACATTTAAGGAAACACTCATGTTTACATCAATCGCATATATATTCTCCATTACGGATTTAATTAGCTTTGATGCCTCATCTACCTCATCTTCTGGTACTTCAAAGATAAGCTCATCATGTATCTGCAAGATCATTTTCGCTTTCATTGATCTTTTCTTGAGCCCCTTATCCAAATTGATCATGGCCATCTTAACGATATCAGATGCTAAGCTTTGCATTGGTGCATTAATTGCAGCACGCTCCCCGAATGCTCTAAGAGCATGATTTTTATTATTGATTGTAGGAAGAAAACATTTTCTGCCTATAAGATTTTTTATGAAATTATTTTCTTTAGCAAATTCTATTGACTCGCTCATATATTGTTTAATATCTGGATATTCCTTAAAATATTTTTCAATATAATCAGAAGCTTCTTGTCTAGATACATTTATTTGACGTGCAAGCCCA
>JAOMYS010000049.1 GCA_028372485.1 Rickettsiaceae bacterium
ATGAATAAAAATACAGAATATAATATAGCGATATTTAAAGACATATCTGAAGCTATTGAGGTAAAAGCAAGATTAGAATCTGATACATTATGGCTGTCTTTAAAACAATTAGTGCAGCTTTTTGATAGAGACAAATCTGTTATTTCAAAGCATTTGAAGAATATATACGAAGAAGAGGAGTTGGTGCGTCATTCAACTGTTGCAAAATTTGCAACAGTTCAAATTGAGTCTAATAAGACTGTCACTAGACAAATAGAATACTATAATTTAGATGCGATTATATCAGTTGGATATAGAGTAAATTCAAAGCGTGGAGTTGAATTTAGGAAGTGGGCAAATAATGTTTTAAGAGATCATCTTATTAAGGGTTATACTTTTAATAATCATAGGTTGCAAAGTAAAACCATAGATGAATTAAAACAAACGATAGACTTGTTGTCTGATACTCTAATAAGCAGAAAATCCATAAATCAAGAAGGCTCTGCTATATTATCACTGATTCAGGACTACACCAGAACTTGGCATGTTCTGGTGAAGTATGATGAAGATAATCTAAGTTTGCCACAAAGATCATCTGCAGAGACATTCTCTATCTCATACGAAGAATCTGTGAAAGCAATAGAATCTATCAAAAAAGAACTGCTTGCTAAAGATGAGGCAAGTAATTTATTTGGTCAAGAGAAGGCGTGTGAACTTAAAGGTATTCTTGGTAGTATTTATCAGACATTTGATAGAAATGAGTTATATCCTAGTTTTGAAGAGAAGGCTGCACACTTAATTTATTTTATAATCAAGGATCATCCATTTAATGATGGAAACAAGAGAATAGCATGCCTACTATTTTTGCTCTTGCTTCGAAAGAATATATATTTATCTGTAAATGTACCTAGTCCTGAAGGTTTAACTTCACTTGCAATATTAATTGCTGAGAGCAATCCAAATCAAAAAGAATTAATAATAAAGCTAATTACTAATTTGATAACAAAACGGGATATACATTAAATATGAGCCGAGTAAAAAAACAATATTCTTGCGCAAGCTGCGGAAGCGTCAGTAGTAAGTGGGCAGGGCGGTGCATAGATTGTTTAGAGTGGGGAGCAATTTCGGAAGAAACATTGTCTGCCAGTAAAATTATAGTACCAAAAACTGGGAGCGCTCAACAGTTAGACTCTTTATCGGGCGAGATAGAAGTTACATCAAGGGTTAAGACTCCAATTGAGGAGTTAAATAGAGTGCTTGGTGGTGGGCTTGTTAGTGGTTCTGCAATTCTAATTGGTGGTGACCCTGGAATAGGGAAATCAACATTATTGCTTCAGCTTTCTTCTAGTCTTACTCAAACTGATATGAGCTGTTTATATATTACGGGTGAGGAGTCAATTAATCAAATTAAGCTCAGAGCTAATAGGTTAGGCGTTACAAATGATAAAGCGAGATTGCTAGCATCTACTAATGTTGAAGATATAATCGCAACTATCGATGAACATAAGAAAAATACAGATGTAATAATAATTGATTCAATCCAAACAATGGTGACTAGTGACCTGTCTTCTGCGCCGGGTACGGTATCACAAATTAGAGCTACTTCTCATATACTTATCAATTACATAAAGCAAAATAACATTACATTGTTGATTGCATGCCATGTGAATAAAGATGGTCAGCTTGCAGGTCCTAAGGTGCTTGAGCATATGGTAGATACAGTCTTGTATTTTGAAGGTGATCATAATAATCATTTCCGCATATTACGCTCTATCAAGAATCGTTTTGGCGGAGTGAATGAGATAGGTGTTTTTGAAATGACGGCAAAAGGGTTGATGGAGATATCAAATCCTTCAGAATTATTTTTAATGGAGAGGGAAAATAATGTTAGTGGTAGTGCGGTATTTGCGGGTATTGAAGGGTCAAGACCGCTTCTTATAGAAATACAAGCACTGATTGCTCCAACCAACATGGCAACTCCCAGAAGGTCAGTTGTTGGATGGGATAATAACCGCCTATCTATGATCATTGCAGTGCTTGGAGTACGTTTTGGTCTGAACCTTGCCTCGCATGAAGTATACTTAAGTGTTGCTGGGGGCTTACGCATTACAGAGCCTGCTGCAGACCTTGCAGTTGCTGCTGCTCTTATTTCTGCAGCGAGTAATACACCGCTTCCCCAAGGGAGTATTTTTTTTGGCGAAGTAGGTCTGTCTGGGGAAGTGAGAAAAGTATCGCAAACAGATGCAAGGGTAAAAGAGTCGAGCAAACTAGGTTTTAAGGAAATATACTGCTGCTCTAAGGAGAATTTTAATGGTCTTCACCCAATTATGCATTTGAATCAGTTGAAGGGACTGGTGTAAGATAAATTAATTTTTCAACAACGAATTTTTTCAAAGTTATTTCTTAATAAGATTTACCTAAGTAATCTACTATCCTATACTAGGCTTATATTTAGAAGGATAGTAGAGGCATATTGTATCATTATGGATAACAACTTAAATTTACAGCAATCTGAGGCTGCACGTTACACTGAGGGACCTCTTCTTGTGCTTGCTGGTGCTGGCACTGGAAAGACGAAGGTATTGACGTGCCGTATAGCGCATATCATTGAGCAAAACTTAGCGTACCCATCTAATATTTTAGCTGTGACTTTTACCAATAAGGCTGCGAAAGAGATGAAGGAGAGGGTGAATAATATCATCCATGCAGATGGGCTTGCAATTGGTACATTTCATTCTATAGCAGCTAGAATGCTTAGGTCTCATGTTAATTTGCTTAATCTGGAGCTTACAAATAGCTTTACTATTATTAACCAGGATGATCAAATCAAGCTCGTTAAAAACATTCAAGTACAAAATAATATTGATGTTAAGCAATATGCTCCTAAAATAATTCACGCAATAATTTCAAAATGGAAGGATCAAGGGTTATTACCTGAAAAATTGGGTGATTCAGACTTTGCATCTCCTAGTCACAAGATGGCGCAGTTTGTATATACCGAATATCAAAAGCAAATGCATGCATCTAATGTAGTTGATTTTGGTGATTTGCTGCTCTATTGCAATCAGATTTTGATAAATAATCCAGACGTGCTTGATCATTATCAAAATAAGTTTAAATACATACTTATTGATGAGTATCAAGATACTAATGCTGTACAATATGTATGGGCAAGAATGCTTGCAGAAAAACATAAGAATATTTGCTGCGTTGGTGATGATGATCAGTCAATATATAGCTGGCGTGGTGCTGAGGTTAAGAATATTTTACGTTTTGAGAAGGACTTCCCAAATGCAAAAGTAATAAAGTTAGAGCAAAATTATCGCTCCACCTCTTACATTTTAGAGGCTGCATCAAGCATTATTACCAATAATAGAAAGAGGCATGGTAAAAAATTATGGACAGATAGCAAGGGCGGGGAAAAAATAAAAGTTATTTCATGCTGGAATGATAAAGAAGAAGCAAGATTCATTGCGACTCGAATAACAAATGTGACAGCTGCTAGCAAATATAAAGCAAGTCAAATTGCAATTCTTGTGCGTGCTGGATTTCAAACAAGGGCTTTTGAGGAGATATTTATAAGCAATGCTATTCCATACCAGATAATAGGGGGATTGCGCTTTTATGAAAGGATGGAGATAAGAGATATTTTAGCTTATATCAGGCTTGCTATTAATCATGGAGATAATCTGGCGCTGGAGAGAATTATTAATGTTCCTAAGCGATCTATAGGAAATGTTACCTTGAAAAAGATAAAAGATTATTCTGCTGAAGAAGATTTATCAGTATTTGATTCTCTACTTGCAATGCTTGCGAATGATATGTTCAAGGGAAGAACAAAGGATAATCTGGAACAGTTTGCAAGCCTTATTAAAGTAGCTGGAGAAAAATATCAGAGAGAATCTGCGTTTGAAGTTACAAAGTTCATTTTAAATGAGTCAAATTATCTTCCGATATTAAAAGAGGAAAAAACAGAGGAGTCTAGATCTAGGATAGAAAATATTAACGAGATGCTAAAAGCAATAGATGAATTTGATAATATCAATGAGTTTGTTGAACACTCCAGTCTAGTAATGGATAATGACTCCCTAGAGTCTGATTTTGGTGGAACAGTTAAGGTAATGACTCTGCATGCTGCAAAAGGACTAGAGTTTGATCTCGTATTCTTACCAGGTTGGGAGGAAAATGTTTTTCCGCATCAAAGGGCATTATCAGAGGATGGAGATAAAGGGTTAGAAGAAGAAAGGCGCATAGCTTATGTTGGAATCACTAGAGCGAAGCAAGAGCTGTATATAACGTACGCAGAGAGACGTAGGGTTTTTGCAGAATTTATTGACTCTATGCCATCAAGATTTTTATCTGAAATTCCAAAAGAATTATATGATAAGTTGTCTTCGACAAATAACCTCAATTATACAGCCTCACGTCATAGCTTTTCCATGCAATCTAATTCCAATATTTCTAAAGCTAGATATAACAAAGTAAATGAAGTGTCAGTAATAATTTCTAAAAATAAACTAGGGAGTAAAGTAAAACATCAGAAATTTGGCTCTGGTATTATAGTTAGAAAAAATGGCGATAGTTTAGATGTAGCTTTTGAGAATGTTGGGCTTAAAACTATCAAGGAATCATATGTTACTGTTATTACATAGGTATTGCCTAATAAATTCTCTGCAATTATTCTACTCCTAGTGTTTATCTTCTGTAAGCAACTACGTCTCTGTCATTCCGTAAGCGACTGCTAAGGGAGCTATACGGAATCTCTTAACAGCTAGATTCTCCCTGCTTCAGAGATCTCGTATAACTCGCAAAACGCTCATTTACGAGATGACAGGTTGAGGACTTTCATATATTAATACTCGAATTTACGGAATCTCGCAGGAGTTTTCTCAGTTTTTCGATAGCTGTACTGACAACGACACAAAGGTTCGAGCAATGCGTTTGCAAAACCATCAACGAATTACTTGATTAATTGGCCAAAATCTTATAGCTTGCTACCTTATGGTTACATAGGTAAGCACCCTGATGTTACTTTAATGTGTCTTTTTAGGTAATTTATATCAATTATTCATGAATAATAATCTTATAAATTTGGTATTAGCAATCATACTATCAGTACTAATCATTTTTGGCTGGCAGTTTTTTTACGAAAAGCCACGGCTTGCAAAAATTGCAGATGAAACAAAGATTTATAATCAGCAGATAAAATCTATCAAAAAAAATACAACTAAAGCTTCTACTGAACCTATGTTCGAAAGAAGTAAAGCTATTCAATCATCAAAGCGTGTTAATATAAAGTCAAAATTATTGTCTGGTTCTATTTCATTAAAAGGTGCTAGATTTGATGATCTATCTCTTTTGCAATATCACAAAAATATCACTAAAGATAGTGGTGTAGTTGAGCTTTTTTCTCCTTCTAATTCTGATAATTCGTATTTTGCAGAAGTTGGTTGGCTAGGAAATGATAGTAATATCACGCTCCCAGATTCGTCAACAATCTGGAATGCTGATAAAGAAATTCTATCTGAGAGAGAAACGGTGAATTTATATTGGATCAATCCAGAAAATGTAAAATTCAGAATATCAATCAGTTTAGATGAAAATTATCTTTTTACTATAAAGCAATCTACTGAGAATAAATCCATCAAGCCTATTTCAATGCAGTATTTCGCCTTGATTAACCGTGTATATGACGAAAATTCTGACAGAATGATGAATATACTCCACCAAGGTATGATAGGTTCTATCGCTGGTGAACTTAAAGAATATACATATGAATCTGTAAAAAAAGAGAAGAAAAATAATTTCCCTAAAAATGATGTGAATTGGCTTGGAATCACTGATAAATACTGGTTATCTGCATTTATTCCAGACCCCAAGGGACTATATACTGCTAACTATAGTTACGCAATTAAAGCCGGTAAAGATAGGTATCAGTCAGATATTATCTCTCCATTGCAAATTGTAGAATCTGGCGGTACTTTTGAGTTAACCCATCGCTTATTTGCAGGCCCTAAAAAGGTTAATCTGTTAGATAAATATGAAGAAGAATATAGTGTTAAGCTGTTTGACCGTGCAATTGATTTTGGATGGTTCTACATTCTTACAAAACCTATCTTCAATGCTATGAATTTTTTCTACAGCTATGTTGGAAATTTCGGTATAAGCATAATGGTAGTAACAGTTCTGATTAAATTAGCAATGCTTCCTTTAGCTAATAAATCTTACCGTTCTATGAAAAAAATGAAGAAGCTACAACCAAATATGGAGCGTCTGAAAGAATTATATTCTGATGATAAAGCAAGATTAAATCAAGAGATAATGGCTTTGTATAAGAAAGAAAAGGTCAATCCTGTTAGTGGTTGCCTGCCTTTGCTTGTTCAAATACCAGTGTTCTTTTCCATATATAAGGTGCTGTATGTCACTATTGAAATGAGACACGCACCATTTTTTGGTTGGATTCATGACCTATCTGCTCCTGATCCTACTTCTGTGTTTAACATGTTTGGAATATTACCATTTTCTCCTCCAGGCTTTTTGATGATAGGGATATGGCCAATCATTATGGCATGTACTATGTTTTTGCAGCAAAGGATGAGTCCTACGCCTTCTGATCCAGTACAAGCCCAGGTGATGAAATTTATGCCTCTAATGTTCCTATTTATGTTTAGTGGATTTCCATCTGGATTATTAATATACTGGTCTTGGAATAATGTTCTTTCTATTGCTCAACAATCCTATATTAATAAATTAGATACAAGTAGTGAGTGATCTTTTGTGAGTGAACTTGGAACAAAGATTTTTAAACAAGAAGCAAAGTTCATAGCTGGGGTTGCAAGAACTGATCAATTTCCAAAATTGTTTTTACCCCAAGTGGCCTTCTTAGGAAAATCTAACGTTGGAAAATCTAGTTTAATTAATGCAATTTGTAGAAGAAAGTCACTTGCAAGAGTTTCGCATACACCAGGCAGGACTCAACAAATCAACTTTTTCTCTATAATAGATAAGCTATTAATAGCCGATCTCCCTGGTTATGGTTTTGCCAAAATATCTCAAAATCAAAGAGTTCAGTGGGAAAAACTTATTATGCATTACCTTGAAGAAAGTGTGCATCTGAAAATGATCAACTTACTGATTGATGCAAGAAGGAACATAAAGGAAAATGACATCAAAGTGATTAAAATTTTGCAGCAGTATGATAGAAGATTCCAGATAGTCTTAACAAAGACAGATAAAGCATCTATAGATGAAGAATTTCTGATTTATCTAAAAGAACGGCTTAGTTTTTTAGAAGATCTACCAAAGATTCTTGCTACTAGTAGTAAATCGGGCATTGGGATAAAAGAGTTACAGCGCAGTATGACGGAATGCCTACATTAATATAACATATTTTAACCCGTGTGATCTAAATATTGCTTATGCTTGTATAAGACGTTACCTTTGTATTCTTCCTTCAATTTATTGATGGACTGCTTTTTTTGCCCAGAACGTTACGCTTATTGTTAGGGGAATTTTTCCTCTGAGACCTTTCTTTTTTAGAGTGTCTTAAAGCTTTCTTAATGTGCTC
>JAOMYS010000005.1 GCA_028372485.1 Rickettsiaceae bacterium
AAGATGACAGGTTGAGGATTTTCATATAGTAATTCTCCAATTTACACTGATGAGAGTGAGAAAGTTTGTTATTGCGTAAACGACTTTCCCCTCACGCAATTGCCGTGCCGGCAACGTCGGCGTCGCTCATTGTTCCTGGTATAATATTCATCTAAACAGATTATAAACATGCATGCAGTATGTGCTTTGAAACCCTATGTTGTCGCTTTTATTCAACAAAGTCATGTTGTGTTGTTTATTGGAGAACTAGTCATAATGAACTAATCTCCCTAAAACATTTATCTTTGCATCTTAGGCTTTGTATCTTTTTGAGATCTAAGATCTTGCGCTTCTTTTTCAGCCCAGCCTTTTGATCCCATGTGGCTTCTAATGGATTTCACTGCCTGTTGAATATTACCAAACGTTTTTTCATTTAGCTTCCTCAACAATAGAGATGGAGTATAGAATATAGAAACACTCTTACTATCGACCATGCTTTTGTCGTCAAGTTGTCTTACTCCATACTTATAACCGGAAAGAGAGTGTACTACGCCTTTTTCAGGCTCTACTCTTAATTGACATCCAACATGACTGTATCCAGCACTACCTGGAATACCAGCAGGAACTGGATCATGGTGATGCTGCACCACTCTCAGCGTTTTGTCTCCTAAATCTTTGTTATATTCCTTAGCTTGCTTACTATCGAAAACCCTTGGATCTCCAAAGGTTACAACGCCTATATCTTTAGTTTTGTATTCATTATTTACATACATGGCAGCAATTTTTGCAACATCTCCCCCATGCTATGACCGGTAAAGGTGTATTTTAGATCTTCAATTTTAGTATTATTTTTATCTGCAATATTAACCAATTCACTTCTTACCTTTGGCCAGAGACCTTTAAAAACATTATAAAACCCTTTATGTACTCTTCCCTTCATAAAACTACTAGTAGATAAAAACGTATTAGCATCTGAAAACATATTATGGGCATTTAGAGTGCCTCTAAATGCAATATACTTCATTTCCTTTTGAGATTATTGAGCACTTAGTTTTCATATCTAAATCTTCTATATCTGTAATCTTATAGCCTAATTCTTTAAACTCCTCTGGAGTCTTGAATCCTTGTTCTTTCAGTTTTTCTTCATTTATCGTTCTGCTTAAGTAGCTGATATTCGATGCATCTGCCATAAGATCTATACCTTCTTTTGAGAATCCGGCAATATGCTTAATATCTATATTCGTTACTTTTGAGTTTTCAATTACCAAATTAGTCTTATTTAGCAGCTCTTTCTCTTCTTTGCTTTGTGGAATTGACTCGGGAGAAATAACATCGCACCCCTCTTCTTTACCAATAACGAGAAAAGAATCACCCTCTTTTATTATTTTATTCCCATCTGCTGGGCCTATTGATTCAAATTCTTCTTGTCTATCCACCATATAAAGTAACCATAGATGATCTAAAAATTTAATAATTTCTTTTTAACAATAGGTCACACAAGTAATTTAACACATTCACTCAATTTTCGTTAATTATTTACACTTCCTATGCAAAGATATATTCTTAAGTTATATAATATATAAGTTCATTAGTAAGAAAGAATGTTTTTGCACTATATTTTTATTGGACTTGGTGGCGCAATTGGCGCAATATCTCGTACTGCAGTTGGAAAATTACTGCCAGTTGCATTTTGGGGTATACCATTACCAATTTTATTTGTTAATATCCTTGGATGTTTTGTAACAGGCATATTAATTGAAGTAACCAATTTGCAATTAAATATCTCAGATAATTTAAGATATTTTTTAATTTCTGGATTTCTTGGAGGATTTACTACATTTTCTTCATTCGCATTAGAATTTGGACTATTATGCGAAAAAAATGAATATGTGTCTGCAATAATTTATGCAACTCTTAGTTTTGTCCTAAGTATATCTTGTTTTTTTCTTGCTATAAAAATAGTTAGGTTTTTTTATCTATAATTTCATATTTCTAATTAACAACTTACTTGTGGTATCTTCATAAATTAACTATAGTCAATTTATCTTAAATCGAATGTCATTACTCTTCGCTTACCTATTATAGTAAATTATAAAGGAGTATTGCTATACTGGAATCCCCCAGCATGTCATCTCGTAAATTGGAGCATTGCTTATAGCGAGGATTATACGGGATCTCTATAGTATAGAGGTTTACCATAATGTTAAAAATTTTACTGCTCCTGTAAGAGATTCCATTGGGCTTGAAAAATATTAGCTTATAGGGTTGCTAGGTTGTTTTGAGAGAGGTAGAAAATTATACTAGCTGCATTTGAGGCGTTTAGGCTTTCTACATCTTTTGATATTGGGATTTTTACCAAGAAATCGCAGCTTTGGGCTGTAAGGCGCCTTATTCCTTTCCCTTCAGAGCCAATGATAATTGCTAATTTATCTATATTTTGAATTTCGCTAACTGTTTTTTTTGTGTTTACATCAAGTCCCGCTATCCAAAACCCCATTTTTTTCAAAGCATCAATCGCAGACTTAATGTTTGTTACTTTTGCTACTTGCATCAATTCTAAACAGCCAGATGCTGCTTTTGCTATGGATGCATTTTCATCTGGGGTATTGTCGTTTGGTAATATCAGTTTTGTAATACCAAATGCAGCTGCACTTCTGATAATAGCGCCTATATTTTGTGGATCAGATAGTTGATCAAGTATTACTATGCGATCTTGTGTCTCATTGAAGTTTAGTTTTTTTATATCTTTTTCAAATATACTATTTACTAACGCAATGATTCCTTGATGAGGTTGATTGTGACCAATCTTTTTTGTTATCAGTTCTTCTGTTGTAATTCGTACATCTATGTGTGGGTATAGCTTTTTTATCTCTTCTGAATGCTTCTTTAAAGAGTACACATGCTTGACATTTCTATTTGGGTTATTCAATGCTGCAATAACTGTATGTTTGCCATACATATAATACTGCATTGACTTTGAAGACTTTTCTTTCTCTTTGTTTTTCATTGTATTTCCTTTTGTTTGGGATTTTTTTTGATCAGAATGTTCTTGACACAAAATAGTATTTATTATAGAAACTTACAACTAAACATTTGGGTATATAGCCAAAGGATAAATATTTGCGGAGTAGGTTTTTGTTTGTATTATCTCTTGCATTTAGTGGCTGAGTGGTTTATTTTACCATGAGTTCTAATGCGGAGGGGTGGCCGAGCGGTCAAAGGCAGCAGACTGTAAATCTGCCCGCGTATGCGTACGAAGGTTCGAATCCTTCTCCCTCCACCAATGAATTTGGTTTTGAACGAGAGAGATTGCGGGTGTAGCTCAATGGTAGAGCCCCAGCCTTCCAAGCTGGTGGTGTGGGTTCGATCCCCATCACCCGCTCCAATTTTGGGTTTGGATTTGCGTAATGATCGTGAATTTTTGTTGATTTTGAATGAAGATATTTTTTTAGGAGTTAAATTATGGCAAAGGAAAAATTTGAGCGGAATAAACCGCACTGTAATATTGGTACTATTGGTCACGTGGATCATGGTAAGACTTCTCTTACTGCTGCGATCACTAATGTGCTTGCTAAGAAAGGGTTAGCTAAGGCCTCTAAGTATGATGAGATTGATGGTGCTCCGGAAGAGAAGGAAAGGGGGATTACAATTTCTACTGCTCACGTTGAGTATGAGACTGACAATAGGCATTATGCTCACGTTGATTGCCCGGGTCACGCTGATTATGTTAAAAATATGATTACAGGTGCTGCGCAGATGGATGGTGGTATTCTTGTTGTGTCTGCCGCTGATGGACCTATGCCTCAAACTAGAGAGCACATTCTTCTTGCTCGTCAGGTTGGCGTTCCTGCTCTTGTTGTGTTTTTAAATAAAGTAGATCAAGTTGATGATGAAGAGCTTTTAGAGCTTGTTGAAATGGAAGTTAGAGAGCTTTTGACTGAGTATGAATTCCCTGGTGATGATATACCTGTTATTAAAGGTTCTGCGCTAAAAGTGCTTGAAGGTGGTGATACTAAATGTATTGATGAGTTGATGGATGCTGTTGATTCTTATATTCCTCAGCCAAAACGTGACACAGATAAGCCATTCTTGATGCCTATTGAAGATGTATTCTCAATTTCTGGTCGTGGTACTGTTGTAACAGGGAGAATCGAAAAGGGTGTTGTTAACGTTAGTGATGAAATCGAAATTGTTGGTATTAAGGAAACTACAAAAACAACTTGTACTGGTGTTGAAATGTTCAGGAAACTTCTTGATTCAGGTGAAGCTGGTGACAATGTTGGTGTGTTGCTTCGTGGTACAAAGAGAGAGGATGTTGTTAGAGGGCAAGTTTTAGCTAAGCCTGGTACGATTACTCCTCATACTGAGTTTGAAGCTGAGATATATGTTTTAACTAAAGAAGAGGGTGGTCGTCATACTCCTTTCTTTAAAAATTATCGCCCCCAGTTCTATTTCAGAACTACTGATGTTAC
Organism: Rickettsiaceae bacterium; assembly: GCA_028372485.1. Classification (GTDB taxonomy): domain Bacteria; phylum Pseudomonadota; class Alphaproteobacteria; order Rickettsiales; family Rickettsiaceae; genus Megaera_A. Next base: position 4,452 of record JAOMYS010000005.1, read on the forward strand.
AGGTGAAGTTGAATTACCAGCTGGTAAAGAGATGATAATGCCTGGTGATAATACAAAGATCGTTGTTAAGATGATTTCTCCTGTTGCCATGGATGAAGGTTTGCGCTTTGCTATTCGTGAAGGTGGTAGAACCGTTGGTGCAGGTGTTGTATCTAAAATTATTAAGTAAGACTTATGGCTCAGCAAGGTATTAACTTTGCTGAGTTTTGTAATTATATGGGCTAGTTTCTGGTGTAGATTCTTGCTGGCTGTTTGAAAGGTTGATAATGGATAATCAAAAAATAAAAATTAAACTCAGGTCGTTTGATCATCGCTCTTTGGAGGGTGCTACCACTGAGATAGTTAGCGCTGTGAAGCGTGCAGGTGCTAGTATAAGTGGTCCTATTCCTCTTCCTAGGCATATTGAGAGATTTACAGTTATTAGAGGTCCTCACGTTGATAAGAAGTCTAGGGAGCAATTTGAGATCAGAACTCAGAAGAGATTGGTGATTATCAATTATCCGACTCCTCAAACTGTTGAGGCGTTAAGAAAGATTGATCTACCTGCTGGTGTTGATGTTGAAATTAAATTAGTAGGTGCTTAGGATGAGATCGGGTTTAATTACAAAGAAAATTGGTATGAGTTCTACGTTTACCGAGCAAGGTGAGCGCATTACTTTAACTTTTTTGCAAGTAGATAATTGTCAGGTTGTGGGTCATAGGACCGTTGAAAGAGATGGTTATTCTGCTTTGGTTTTAGGTTCTCTTATTAAGAAGGCTTCTAAGGTTTCTAAATCAATGAGGGGTGTTTTTGCTGCTTCGAAAATTGAGCCGAGATCTATCTTGAGAGAGTTTAGAGTTAGTGAAGAAAATCTGGTTGCTATAGGTACAATCTTTAATGTTGACCATTATGAAGCTGGGCAGTATATTGATGTGTCTGGTAAGTCTAAAGGTAAAGGTTTTGCTGGTGTAATGAAGAGGCATAACTTTGCTGGGTTGGAAGCTACTCATGGTGTTTCTATCTCTCATCGCTCTCATGGTTCTACTGGTCAATGTCAAGATCCTGGTAAGGTATTTAAGGGTAAGAAAATGGCTGGTCAGTTGGGTAATGTAAATGTTACTGTTCAAAATTTGAAAGTTGTTGATGTTGATCCGGACAAAGGATTGTTGATTGTGAGTGGTAATGTTCCTGGTGCTAGAGGTGGTTACATCTTTGTTAAGGATGCTGTAAAAAAATACGTTGCTGTTTGAGGCATTATTTGTAAGATTTAGGTAAGAATATGAAAGCTGAGTTATTGAGTTTGAAAAAGAAGGTGGTTGGAGAAGTTTCTCTAAGTGCTGATATTTTTGGGCTAGAAGCGAGAGTAGACATCATAAAAAGGGTTGTTGATTGGCAAAGAGCCAAAGCTAGAAGTGGTACTCATAGTGTAAAAACAGTTGGGGAGGTTTCTGGCACTACTAAAAAACCTTTTAAACAAAAAGGTACTGGTAATGCGAGGCAAGGTAATGCCAGAGGTGTTCAACGTCGTGGTGGTGGTATAGCTCATGGTCCTCAAGTAAGATCTCATGACATAAAGCTACAAAAGAAGGTTAGGAAGTTAGGTATGAGGCATGCGCTTTCTGCTAAATTATCTTCTGGTTCTTTGTATTTTGTGGATTCTTTGGATATGAAAAAACCTAAAACTTCTGATTTATCTAAATCTCTATCTTGTTTTGGTGATGGTAAGTTTTTTATGATTACTGCGAACGATAATGAAAATCTAAAATTATCAGTTGCTTCTTTAAAGAGTGCAAATGTTGTTCCGGTAATTGGCGCAAATGTTTATGACATAATAAATAGTCATCATGTTTTAATATCAAAAGATGCGCTTCCTCTTTTGGAAGGGAGGTTGAAATGATAAATGGGATTAAAAGCGAATATGATCTAATTAAGTCTCCTGTTGTTACAGAAAAGTCTACTATTCTTGGGGAAGACGGTAAGTATGTATTTCATGTTTCTCCTATTGCTAATAAGATTTTAGTGAAAAATGCTATAGAGAAGATTTTTGGCGTGAAGGTGAAATCGGTAAATATTTTGAACCAAGTTGGTAAAGAAAAAAGATTTAAAGGTACATTAGGTCGTAGGTCTGATAAGAAGAAAGCGATAGTGACCTTGGAAAAGGGGCATAATATAGATCTTGCTGGGGGGGTAAAATAAATGGCTTTGAAGAAATATAATCCATCTACGCCATCTCAGAGAGGTTTGGTTCGTGTAGACAAGAGTGATTTATTATGGAAGGGTAGGCCTTGTAAATCTCTTACTAAAGGCTTAACAAAGACTGGTGGTAGGAATAATCTTGGAAGAATGACTATGCGTCACAGAGGCGGTGGTCACAAGAGGTTGTATAGAATTATTGATTTTAAAAGGAATAAATTTGATATAGCAGCTACTGTGGAGCGCATAGAATATGATCCTAATAGAAGTGCTTATATTGCTTTTATTCGTTATGAGGATGATTCTCTTTCTTATATATTAGCTCCTGCTAAATTACCAGTTGGCAGTAAAATAGTTTCTGGCGATAACGCTGATATAAGAACTGGCAACGCTTTGCCTTTGAAGAATATACCAGTTGGTACTATCGTTCATAATGTTGAGATGAAGCCTGGTAAAGGTGGTCAGATTGCAAGGTCTGCTGGTGCTTCTGTAAGTTTAGTTGGGAAGGATTCTGGTTATGCTCAGATCAAGTTGTCTTCTGGGGAGGTTCGTATGGTTCCTCTTGATTGTATGGCTACTATAGGGGTGTTGTCTAATTCTGATAGGAAGAACACAAATATTGGTAAGGCTGGTAGGAGTAGATGGTTAGGTAGGCGCCCTCATGTTAGAGGTGTTGCTATGAATCCTGTTGATCACCCTCATGGTGGTGGTGAAGGAAAGACTTCTGGTGGTCGTCATCCGGTGACTCCTTGGGGTAAGCCTACAAAAGGTAAAAAGACTCGTAAAAATAAACTTACATCTAAGTTTATAATAAGAAGAAGAACTAAATAGGTAGAAATTATATGGCACGTTCGGTTTGGAAGGGTCCTTTCGTTGATGGCTATTTGCTGAAGAAGGTAGAGAAGGCGATGGAGTCCGGTAGGAAAGATGTAATTAAGACTTGGTCTAGAAGGTCAACTATTTTACCTAATTTTGTTGGTTATACGTTTGGTGTACATAATGGGCATAAATTTATTCCGGTTTTGGTTACTGAGGAAATGGTTGGTATGAAGTTGGGAGTTTTTTCTCCGACTCGTACATATTATGGTCATGGTGCAGATAAAAAGGCTAAGAGAAAATAGTAGGTAAAGATGAGTAATTTAGTAAATGCTTCAATAAAGCGCTTGAGAACTAGTTCTCAGAAGTTAAACTTAGTAACAGCTATGATTAGAAATATGAATGTTTCTGAGGCTCTTGTGCAGTTGGAATTTTCTCCGAAGCGTATAGCTGATGATGTAAAAAAGTGTTTACAATCAGCGATTGCGAATGCTGAAAATAATATGGGGCTTAATATTGATAATTTGGTAGTAAAATCTGCGACAGTTGGAAGGTCCATAGTAATGAAGAGGATGAGAGCTAGAGCAAGGGGAAGGAGCGCAAGGATTCAAAAGCCTTTTAGTAATTTATATATAACATTATCCGAAAGAGAGGAGAATTAATATGGGTCAAAAAGTAAATCCCAATGGTTTTAGAATTGGACCTACATTGTATAAGAATTGGGATTCAATCTTGTATGCAAAAAAGGATTATGCTGAAAAGTTATTGCAAGATCTGAGGATTAGATCTTTAATAATGAAGCGTTATAAAGTTGCTCAAGTGGGTAGAGTGGTTATTCAAAGACCAAGTGGTAATGTATTGATTAATATACATGCTAAAAAACCAGGTGTTATTATTGGTAAAAGTGGATCTGATATTGAAAAATTGAAAAAGGATATACAGAAAATAGTCACTACTGGTGAATTATTCATTAATATTCATGAAGTTAAGAAGCCTGCTATTGATTCTACTATTGTTGCTCAAACTATTGCCCAACAATTGGAAAATCGTATATCCTTTCGAAAAGCCATGAAAACTGCAATTCAGAATTGCTTCAAACAGGGTGGAAAAGGTATTAAGGTTGCGTGCTCTGGTCGTTTAGGTGGTGCGGAGATTGCTAGGACTGAATGGTATAGAGAGGGCGTAGTGTCTTTGCATACGCTGCGTGCGGATGTTGATTACGGTACTGCTGAAGCTATTACCACATATGGCGTGATTGGCGTTAAAGTGTGGGTGTATAAGGGTGAGCACACCAAATACAAGAAAGTAATTTAATTAAGTGAGATAATAGAATGCTAGCTCCAAAGAAGCAAAAATTTAGAAAAGCTCATAAGGGTAGGGTGTCTTCCAAGGCTAAAGCTGGAACTATGCTTAGTTTTGGGGAATTTGGCTTGAAGTCTCTTGATGGTTTGCGCGTTACTGCAAGACAAATTGAGGCTGCTCGTCGTGCTGCTGTTAGGCATATGAAGAGGAAGGGTAAATTTACTATTAGAATTTTTCCAGATATACCTGTTTCTAAGAAGCCAAATGAAGTGCGTATGGGTAAAGGAAAGGGGGCGCCAGAATATTTTGCAGTTAGAGTATCTCCGGGAAGAATTATGTTTGAAATTGATGGTGTAAGTGAGGAGGCGGCTAGAGCTGCTTTAGATCTTGCGTCTGCAAAACTACCGGTTAGAACAAAAATAGTACGAAGATATGAGTAAATCAGAAATTAAATCAAAAGACTTGGCTGCTTTAAGTATTGCGCAGTTGATAAAAGATTTTGCGTTGTTAAAGAAAGAGCTTTTTAATTTGAGATTTCAGAAGACTTTAGGTGAGCTTGCTAATACTAGTAGGTTTGCAAAAGTAAGAAAGGATATTGCAAGGATAAAAACTGAATTAACTAGAAGAAAAAGATTGGAGCAAAAATAGATGCCAAAGAGAATTTTACAAGGTACTGTTGAAAGTGCAAAAAGTGATAAGACAGTGTCTGTAATGGTGGAGAGGAGATTTAAACATCTTCTATATAAGAAAATTATAAAAAGATCCACTAAGTATGCTGCACACGATGCGGATTCTAAATGTAAGGTGGGTGATCGTGTTAAGATACAAGAGTGTCGTCCTATGTCTAAGACAAAATCTTGGATCGTTATTGACTAATAACTCGTTGACTTTCTAAGGTAATTTCTATATTTTGTCTTGAGTAAAATAAATATACAAGAATTGAATTATGATTCAAATGCAAAGTGCACTTAAGGTTGCTGATAACTCTGGTGCAAAAAAGGTTACATGTATCAAGGTGCTGGGTGGTTCAAATCACATGATTGCTGGCTGTGGAGATGTGATTGTAGTGTCTGTAAAGGCTGCCATTCCTAATGGTAAAATCAAGAAGGGGGAAGTTCATAGGGCTCTTATAGTACGTAGTAAAAAGGGTGTTAGAAGACCTGATGGTAGTACTATACAATTCGATTCGAATTCAGTTGTTCTTGTGAATAAACAAAATGAGCCTCTTGCTACGAGAGTATTTGGTCCGGTGCCAAGGGAATTGAGAGGTAAGGGGTTTATGAAAATAATTTCTCTTGCGGAAGAGGTAATTTAGATGAATAAATTAAAGGTAAAAAAGGGTGATCGTGTAAAGGTGATCACTGGTGGAAGTAAGGGTAAAGTCGGTGATGTCTTGAAGGTTTTTCCTGATGATCGTAAGTTGATAGTTTCCGGGGTTAATTTGGTAAAAAAGCACACTAAGCCTACTCAAAATAGTGAAGGTGGTATTGTGCAAAAGGAGTTGCCCATTCATATATCAAATGTGAGCCACGTTGATCCAAAGACAAGTGATATTACCAAGATTGGGTATAAAACTCTTGATGGTGGTAAAAAGGTGAGATTTGCAAAAAAATCTGGAGAAATAATTTCTAAGGAAGGTAAGTAATGTTGCAAAGATTTAAAGAGCTTTATAGTAAGAACATTAAGGATGCTTTGCAGAAGCAGTTTAATTATTCAAATCAACATCAGATACCAAAGCTTTCTAAAGTTGTGATTAACATGGGTGTTGGTGATGCTGTTTCCGATTCTAAGGTAGTAAATCATGCGGTCAATGATTTAACTGCTATTACTGGCCAAAAGCCTTATATTACTTATGCTAAACAATCCATAGCTGCGTTTAAGCTTCGTGAAGGGATGAAAATAGGTTGTAAGGCTACAATTAGAAGGGACAGAATGTATGATTTTCTGGAAAGACTTGTAATTGTTGCTCTTCCTAGGGTGAAAGAATTTAGAGGGTTTTCTGTTAAGAGTTTTGATGGTAGGGGGAATATTACCTTTGGTATTAAAGAACATATCGTGTTTCCAGAGATTAATTACGATAAGATTGATAAGATCAGGGGAATGGATATTACGATAGTCACTACTGCTAGAACTGATGAAGAAGCAAAGGCTCTTTTGTCTGGGTTTAATATTCCATTTTATAATTAAAGAATAAGTAGAAGATATGGCAAAAAGTGGTTCCGTGCAAAGAAATGACAAAAGAAAGAGGTTAGTTGCTTCTTTTAAGTCGAAAAGAGATGAGTTGTCTAAGGAGATTCACAAGAAGGATTTGCCTTTAGAAGAGAGGTTCGCCTTGGTTGTAAAATTAGCAAAGCTACCAAGGAACTCTGCTTCCAATAGAGTGAGAAATAGATGTGCCTTGACTGGTAGACCTAGGGGGTATCACCGTAAAATGGGTTTGTCTCGTAATATGTTGAGAGCTTTGGCTGCCGAGGGTTTGTTGCCAGGTGTTGTGAAATCTAGCTGGTAATTAAAAGGAGATTATTATTATGTCGATGTCAGATAATGTTGCGGATATGTTGACTAGGATTAGAAATGGACAGAAAAGCAGGTTACTTAATGTAGCTTTGCCACTGTCTAAGTTAAAATGTACAATTCTTGATGCGTTGAAGAATGAGGGATATATTGTAGATTATAAGAAAGATATCAAAAGTAATGAACTTGATGTTACTTTGAAATATTCGTCTGTTGGTGATCCTGCTATATGTCAAATTCACAGGGTGTCAAAACCTGGTAAGAGAGCTTACTCTTCGATTGGTGATTTGCCTAGTTATTTTAATAATATGGGTATTCATATTTTATCTACATCTCAAGGTGTGATGTCTGATAGAGAGGCTAAGAAGCGCAATATCGGCGGTGAAGTAATTTGTAAAGTATTTTAGAGTGTGAGATGTCAAGAGTAGGAAAAGTTCCAGTTTCAATTCCAGAAAGTGTGACGTTTGAAGTATCTGGTCTTAACGTGAAAGTGCAAGGTCCCAAGGGTGTTTTGACAAAAGCATTTGCTGGTCAGATTGCTATAGAGAGGCAAGATTCAAAGATTTTGGTGAAGCCTACTGGTGATACTGTGGAAGCGAGGGCTATGTGGGGTACTGCAAGAAGTATCATTAATGGAATGGTTATTGGTGTGACTTCTGGTTTTCAGGAAGAATTAGAGGTGAACGGAGTTGGTTATAGAGCGTCTGTTAAAGGTAATTACCTGAACTTAACTTTAGGAAAGAGTCATAATACTAAGATAGAAATTCCTGCTGATATAAAGGTTACTACTCCCAAGCAGAATATTATTGTTCTAGATTCTTCTGATAAAGAGAAGTTAGGTCAGTATGTAGCTACGATTCGTAATCAAAGACCTCCTGAGCCTTATAAAGGTAAAGGGATAAGACGCAAGGGTGAGTATGTCCAAAGAAAAGAAGGTAAGAAGGGTTAATTAGATGAGTACAAATAGTTATAGTTTCAAGAAAAGAAGCGATAGAGTAAGGACAAAGCTAAGAAAGGTATCTACTAGAAATAGATTGTCTGTATTTAAGTCTGGTCGTCATATATATGCTCAAATTATTGATGATTCTACTTCAAGAACGATAGTTTCTGCTTCTACTTTGGATAAAACCATAAGAAAAACTTCCAAATCTAATTGTAGTATTGAATTTGCTACTAAGGTTGGAAAATTAATTGCAGAACGTGCCGAAGCAAAGTCGATAAATCTTGTCGCTTTTGATAAAGGTGGACATAAATATCATGGTGTTATAAAAGCTCTTGCTGATGAAGCAAGGAAGAAGTTACAATTTTAATAGGAAAATAGATGTCTAAAAATTTAAATAATTCTGATGCTATAACTGAAGATTTGGTTCACGTCAATAGAGTAACAAAAGTTGTAAAAGGAGGGCGTAATTTTTCTTTTGCTGCTCTTGTAGTGGTAGGTGATGAAAATGGTAAAGTAGGTTACGGAAATGGTAAAGCAAAAGAGGTAACAGAAGCTCGTGCAAAGGCTACAAAGGATGCAAGGGGTAATATGATATCTGTTCCATTGTATCAAGGAAGAACGATACATCATGATGCGTATGGAAGAAGTGGTGCTGCGAAGGTTATTTTAAGACGAGCTCCTGCTGGTACGGGTGTTATTGCTGGTGGTTCTTTGAGACCGATATTTAACCGTTTAGGAGTGCAGGATATAGTTGCAAAATCTTTGGGATCTTCCAATCCTAATTCTATGATTGCTGCAGCAATGAATGCCCTGCAAAACTTGAGTTCTCCGAAGTCCATTGCTAACAGAAGAGGTCTGAATATTTCTGATTTGTCTGTTAGCTCAGTGAATTCTGTGAGTGTTGAGGATTAGAAGATTAAATTAGCGTAAACAATATGTCTACAAAAACTGAGAAGAAAAAAGTTATCAAGGTTACAAGAATTAGTAGCGTTATAGGGCGTCCAGCTGATCAGCGTGGTACTCTAGTTGGTTTGGGGTTGAATAAGATAGGTGCTTCAAGGATTCTCGAGGATACTCCGTCTATTAGAGGGATGATTAATAAGGTTAAGCATTTAATTAATGTGGAATCGAATAATTAGAAAAAGTTATGAATATGGAATTAAATGGTTTAGCAAATATATCTGGCTCTAAAAAGACTAGAAAGAGGGTCGGTAGAGGTATTGGCAGTGGTTCTGGCAAGACATGTGGAAGGGGTGTGAAAGGTCAGAAATCCAGGTCTGGTGTCGCCATTAAAACAGAAGGTGGGCAGATGCCATTGATTAAGCGTTTGCCTAAGAGGGGATTTAATTCTTCTAAATCGATAGATTACACGTTGATAAGTATATGTGATGTTGAGGTTTTGATAGACATGAAGTCTATAGATGTGAAAGCTGCTATTAATAAGGAATTACTTTTGAGTATTGGTTATATTAGTAATATAAAAACTCCAGTGAAACTTCTTGGTGGTATTGATAAGATCAGTCATAAATTGACCATAGAGTTAGATGCTTACTCAGCTAGTGCTAAGTCTGTTATAGAAAAAGCTGGTGGTAAAGCGCTGTAGTCAATTTATTTTTAGCATGTAGTATGTGTTTTGTGCAATCTACTATGTGAAAGACTATATAAAAAGGAAGATATAATACGATGCAAAAATCAAGTAGTGAACTATCTAGTAGAATTTTATTCACTTTAGGTATTTTGATTGTATGTAGGTTTGGTTCTTTCATTCCTATTCCAGGGATTGATTCCCTAGCTCTTGCTAGTATTGTACAGCAGAATCAAGGTGGAATATTAGGGATGTTCAATATGCTCTCTGGTGGTTCTCTTGAAAGAATGTCAATATTTGCGCTAGCTATTATGCCATATATTACTGCTTCGATAGTTATTCAGCTAATGACTATTGCTTATAAGCCCCTTGAAGACCTTAAGAAGGATGGAGAAGTAGGTCGACGCAAAATCAATCAATTATCTCGCTATCTGACAGTTTTATTCGCAGCTTTTCAGGCTTATGGTGTTACGGTAGGTCTTGAAGCTACAGTGACTCCTTATGGTTCTGTTGTAATAATAGATTCATTCATTTTTAAAATATCTACCGTGACTACGCTAGTTGTTGGTACTATGTTTTTGATGTGGCTTGGTGAACAAATTTCTTCTCGTGGAATTGGGAACGGGACATCTTTGATAATTTTTATAGGTATAATCTCTGGTTTGCCGAGCGCAATGATAAGTATGTTTGAGCTTTCAAGAAAGGGTGCTATGTCTCCTTTTGTTGTAATGGCAATTTGTGCTGGCGTCTTATCTATGATTGTAGTAATTATTTTTTTCGAGCGCGCTCAAAGAAAAGTACTTGTACGTTATCCTAAAAGGCAGGTTGGGAATAAAATTTATGGAGGTGATTCGACTCATATGCCTCTTAAACTCAATACTTCAGGTGTTATTCCTCCGATTTTTGCTAGTTCTGTATTGTTATTTCCTGCTACGATATCAGATTTTTCTGGTGGTAATTCTGAAATTATGGGTGAGATATCACGTTATTTAGGGCATGGAAAACCATTATTCATAATTTTATATGCATCTTTGATTATGTTTTTTAGTTTTTTCTACACAGCAGTTGTGTTTAATTCAGAAGAAACTTCAAATAATTTGAGAAAGCATGGTGCTTACATACCCGGGAGAAGACCTGGTAAAAATACTGCGGAATATTTTGATTATTTGCTAACTAGGCTCACTGTTATTGGCGGAACTTATTTGTCTGTGATATGTATCGTTCCAGAATTAATGATGAATAAATATTCTATAGCGTTTGCTCTTGGTGGCACTAGTTTTTTAATAGTTGTAAATGTAGTTCTTGATACTTTCACTCAGATTCAGACTCATCTTTTTAGTGCTAGATATGAGGGATTGGTGAAGAAGATGAGGCTAAATAATAAATGATTAGCAATCATATAATAACTCTACTTGGTATGCCTGGTTCTGGAAAGGGGACACAGGGGAATATCCTTGCAAAAGAGCTAGGGATAACGCATATATCTACGGGTGATATTCTTAGGGAAATGGCCTCAGGAAGTGATACTGAAGAGTCAAAATTGCTTTCAAATTATATGAATAGTGGTAAATTAATTCCTGCAGATCTAGTGAATAAAATAGTGAAGCAATTTGTTGATTCTTTGGAAAGCAGAACTAGTTGTGTTTTGGATGGATATCCTAGAAATATTGATCAGGCTGACTTTCTTTCGAAAAATATAGATGCAAAGCTTACGGTGATATTTTTTGATATAGATAGGGATGTGGTAGTAAAACGTATTTTGGGTAGGATTTCTTGTCCTAAATGCGGAACGATATATAACAAGTATTTCAATAAACCATTGAAGGATGGTTTGTGCGATGAATGTGTATCTATTAGCTTGGTTTCACGTTCAGATGATACGCAAGATACAATTTTATCTAGGATTGAAGAATATGAAAAGGAGACTTTTCCTCTAATTGAATATTATAACAAGTCTGATATTCGATTTTTTACTGTTAACGCAAACAGATCTAGTGATGAAGTATCACAAGAACTGATTGCAGTGATAAAAAATGTTTGACTTTGTTGAGTATTTTTATATTATCCAGATTCTAAATGATTTAAAAAATAGGAGAGCTTTTTGTGGCAAGAATTGCTGGTGTAAACATTCCGCCTAATAAGAGGTTGGTAATTAGTTTGACTTATATACATGGTATAGGTTTGACTTCTTCTCAAAAAATTTGTAAGCACGTGAAAATTTCAGAAAATAAAAAAGTCAAGGACTTAGATGATAAGGACTTGGTTGCTTTGAGAGCGGAGATTGATGAAAGGTTTCATGTTGAAGGTGATCTTAGAAGAGAAGTAAGTCTGAACATAAAAAGAAAAAAGGATCTCCGTACCTATCAGGGGTTAAGACATATTAGGAGGTTGCCTGTCCGTGGTCAGAATACTCATTCTAATGCTAGGACTAGGAAGGGTAAGGCTGTAGCTATTGCAGGTAAGAAGAAGTAATTTTTGAGAGACATTTAATTTATGGGTTCAGTAAACAAATCTAAAAAAAAGAGAAGGAATATTACCTTGGGTGTGGTTCATATTAAGGCCACCTTTAATAATACTATTGTTGCAGTGACTGATGTACAGGGTAATGTTATTGCAATTTCGACAGCAGGTGAGCACGGTTTTAAAGGTGCTAAGAAGGCTACTCCTTATGCTGCACAGGTTACTACAGATAAAGTCTCTACTGATGCAAAAGAGCACGGGTTGAAGACTGTCTCTATTAGGATAAAAGGTGCTGGATCTCAGAGGGAGTCAGCAATGCGTGCAGTATTTAGTCAAAATTTTGTAGTTACTTCGATAACTGATGTTTCTGGTGTTGCGCATAATGGTGTAAGACCTCCGAAAAGAAGAAGAACATAGATAGAAAAGATTTAAGGGAGAAAAATGTCGTTACTAAATAAGAATTGGAATTCGTTGATTAAGCCGTCGAGGATTATTTGCGATGTGGACAGCGTATGTTCTAACAAAGCGGATATTGTAGTAGAACCTTTAGAGCGTGGCTTTGGCTTGACTATTGGTAATGCATTAAGGAGAATTTTATTGTCTTCTTTGCAAGGTGCAGCAATTACTGGAATAAAAATTCTTGGTGTTGAGCACGAATTTTCTGCTAAATCTGGCGTAAAGGAGGATATGGTAGATGTAATTCTCAATCTTAAGAAGATAGCAATGAAAATGCATGTTGTAGAAAAAAGAACTCTTAGATTACATGCTAAAGGTGAATGTGTTGTAACTGCGGGAATGATAGAAACTGGCTCTGATGTTGAGGTGATGAATCCAGATCAGAAGATTTGTACTTTATCCAAAGGTGCTGAGCTTGAAATGGAAGTTTATTGCGAAGTCGGTAAAGGTTATATTCCAGCTTCTGATACTCGTATTCAAGATTTGCCAGTAGGTGCTATGCCTATTGATGCTTTGTTTAGTCCTGTGAAGAAGGTATCTTATAAAGTTGAGGATACACGTGTTGGTCAAGTGACAGATTATGATAAGTTGACGATGTCTATTGAAACAGACTCAACTGTTGCTCCAGAGATGGCAGTAGGGCTTGCTGCTAGGATATTGCAAGACCAGTTCCAGCCTTTTGTTTCTTTTGAAGAAGAAGAAGAGGAGAAGCGAGATGTAAAAGAGGAATTGGAATATGATCCAGTATTGCTAAAGAAAGTTGATGAACTTGAGTTGTCAGTTAGATCGAGGAATTGTTTGCAGAATGACAATATAGTATATATTGGTGATTTGGTAAGTAAGACTGAGGGAGAGATGCTACGAACTCAGAACTTTGGTAGGAAATCGCTAAACGAAATAAAGGATGTTCTCGCAACGTTTAATTTGAAATTTGGAATGGAAGTTTCTGGTTGGCCACCTGCGGATATAGAAGGTTTGGCTAAGAAATATGAAGATCCTTATTAATAGGTTGTTTTCACATAGAAGCTAAAATTATTTAGGTAAAGACAAATGCGTCATAGAATAAAAGGAAAAAAATTAAATAGAAATTCGTCACATAGGAAAGCTATGCTTTCTAACATGGCTGTTTCTCTTGTAATGCATGAGCAGATCAAAACAACTCTTGCCAAAGCTAAAGTGTTGCGCCCTTATGTAGAACGTTTAGTAACAAAGGCTAGAGTTGGTACTCTATCCGCTAGGAGAGATATTATTTCTCGTATTAGAGATAAGAAAGCTACAGATAAACTGCTGTCAGTTTTATCCGATAGATATAAAAATCGTCCAGGTGGGTATACTAGGATTATCAAATCAGGTTTTAGGTATGGTGATGTTGCGCCTGTTGCATATATTGAGTTTATAGAAAGAGATATGGATGCAAAGGGTAGTATTACACCAAAGGTGGCACAACAAGATTCAACAGAAATTCAACAATAATTAATTTATGGCAAATCATTCTTCGACAAAGAAATCAATTAGAAAGACAATAACAAAAACTGCTGTTAATAAGAGTAGAAAAACAAGAATCAGAACTTATCTGAAGCGTGTGTTTACTGCGGTGAAATCTGGTCTTGTAGAAGAGGCTAATAATGCGTTAGTTGAAGCTAGTTCTGAAGTTATGAAAGGCGTTACTCATAATATTATTAAGAAGAATACTGCTGCTCGTAAGATTAGTCGTTTGAATAAGCAGATAAAGGCGATATCTACTTCCTCTTCGCCTCTCAAGAAAAAAGCAGATTTAAAAAAATCTTCTAACACAACAGATGATAACGCTGCTAAGACTGAGATCAAGACAGTAAAAAAGTCCAGTGCGACTACTAGTAAAAAGAAGACGGAGAAGGTAGATGCTTCTGCGTCATCAGAAAAAAAAGTTACATCAACAACAAAAACAAAATCTACAAAATAGACAGTTTATTTTGAATTTCTGCGTTATTTGTTAGTAATTTAGGTTGAAGTAGGCATACTATTTTTATCACTGTATTCTTCTGATTCTTAGTTCTATAGAAAAATTCTGGGTCGATATGAAGAGATGAATTAAAGATAAAATCTTCGATTATACACAATTATCTAATCTTATTAGAGAATTCTTTATTGCACCTAATGCTAGGTAATTTACTAATATAATGTATATACAATATGTGCTTTTCGTATACAAAGCCTATCATGAAGGAATTGGAATTTTACAATGGTCTGTCAATACAGAGTGTATATCACACTGACATCAGTTCATGCAGCATTGCGTCAGAATATCATTAGAGACAAATTTTCTGACACATTCTTGCAAAGATCTATAACATTAAAATGATTTTTTAAAATAGAGTAGGGTAGAGTCCTAGTAAGAGTGTATTCCTAACAATGACTAGTAACTATCCTGTTATTAATATTTCTTAATTGGCGTTTATCAAAATGTTCTTTAAATTCTACTCTATCAAGAAATTTTATACTTTCCTCAATTGCTTCAATTAAACTCTGAACTAACACTTTAGTGATGTTACCCTTGATAACGATTCGGAACATTGTGTTATCTTGATCCATATCGCTTAACAACGGTAGTTTATTAGTTGTTAGTGGATGTTCAAATTCCATTTTGTACCCTCCAACATACCAATGATGTGATGAAAGTATATGCC
>JAOMYS010000050.1 GCA_028372485.1 Rickettsiaceae bacterium
TTTGAAGAATCAAGGCATACAACTTGTACTACATAACCACCATCTACTTCATTTTTGGGATTTTGTTTATCAACAAATTTCAAATCATATCTTTTAGCTAATGAATGTAGATCAAATACCTCTTGATTTACATGTTCTACATGTTGAGTTTGCTTTTTCTTCGGCGTAATTTTGTTTCCTTTTTCCATACATTTTCACCCAGTAATTGCAATAATGATATATTATAAAGAATTAAGCAAATACGTGCAAGAGCGAAAACTTCCAGAGCTTAACAGCAATTCCAAATACGACTCACCTCCCGTGTAATTGTACTTACAAATAAAGAAGTATCGAACAATAGAAATGTCTGTTGCTAACCGCTAGATTATACCCAATTGATACAAAGCTGGGAATGGCAATCAAGAATTAAATGAATTTACCCTATGAATCATGCAAAATATAAGAAATTACAAATTCTAGCTACGTTTTTGAACAATTCTTTGTATTAAAGAATTTTACTACAGGGATATGGGGCATATTTGAATTTCTGGGGTTTTTTAGTTTTACATTGCGTTGCCTGCATGGCACTTGTGTGCACGGAGAAGTGAGGTAGTGAGGAAAGATTAAGCAGCCTATAATGAGGTTAATAACTTTGCATTTTTCATTGGAAGAATTATACAGGATCTCTCTAAAGTATGGAAGTTGATTCTACTGATATGAGATTCCGTATAACTTCCTTAAGAGTCGCTTACGGAAAGACAGCGGAGGCGAATTGACTATAGTCCACTTTTCATATAAATTAACCATGGATAATGAGGATTAATGATAAAATATCTTTTAATTTTAGTGGTTAGATTTTATCAATTTTTTATATCCCCTTGGCTTGGGCAAAATTGTAAATACCATCCAACATGTTCCGATTATGCCAAACAGGCAATTAACATGCGTGGAGTTATTATAGGAACATTTTTGTCTTGTGTGCGTATTATAAAATGTAATCCGTTTTCAAATGGAGGATACGACCCCGTGCCAGAGTGTAAAAAATCTGATCCTTTGTAAATTGTTAATGTGATCAAAAATCAAGAGGAATAAAATGGAACAAATAAATAAATTACTTATACTTCTTGTAGTACTGTCTATTGGCATTAATGCTTATATTGTTAAGACAACTGTAAGTATGAATAAAAACGTTGCACCACATCCATATAACGAATGTATAAAATTGCTCATAGATCAGGTGAATAAGGAAAATAGAGAAAGTGATTTTGATAAAATGAAAGCTGTTTGTTTTGTGCTATCTGATAAGGATAAAAATTAATAAATTTGAATGAAAAGGAATAGCAAGCCTCGCTCTTTCTCTTTTATGCCTATATTTATTTAACAGAAACATTCCCATTAATAAATTGTAAAAAACAAGGATTGTCTGTATTCTTCATTTCATTTATTTTGCCAGACCAAGCAATCTTTCCATCATGTAGAAATGCGATATCTTGCGCTATTTTTTTAGCACTTTGCATATCATGAGTAATGGTGATGGTAGTTGCACCAAGCTCGTCCCTTACTTTAATTATCAAATCATTAATCACATTTGACATTATAGGGTCAAGCCCTGTTGTAGGCTCGTCAAAAAATATTACTTTTGGATTTGTACATATTGCTCTTGCAAGAGCTACTCTTTTTTGCATACCACCAGATAATTCTGAAGGATATAAATTCAGAACCCTTGTATCAAGACCAACTGATTTAAGCTTAGAGCTTGCAAGCTCTTTAATATCATTCTTATTTAAAGAATATAATTTTTGTGCAAAGAATGTGATATTCTCTCGAACTGTTAATGAATCAAATAATGCACCAGCTTGGAATAAGTACCCACAATCTCTTAGTATCTCTAATCTCTTATTATTTGAAAGATTTGTAGACTCTTCTTGATTGTAAAGAATGCTTCCAGAGTCTGGAGATAAAAGCCCTATCATTAGTTTTATAAGAACTGACTTTCCAGTACCAGAACCTCCTAAGATTACAAGGGAACTTCCTTCTTTTACTTCAATATCTACACCACGCAGCACTTGGTGCTCGCCAAATGATTTGTGTAGTGATGTGATCTTAAATTTGTTCTTGCTCTTATTCATTAGCTAAAAAATAATTCAGTGACTAAATAGTTGCTTATCAGGATTAAAATAGAAGAGCTCACAACAGCAGAGGTAGTGGCAAGACCGACTCCCTTTGCTCCCTTATCAGAGTAGTAGCCATGATAGCAACTCATGATCGCTATGATAAAGCCAAAAATTGCAGCTTTTACAAGCCCAGAAATTACATCTATTGATTCTAGATATTTAACGGTACTTGTCATATACGCAGCTCCGTTAAATCCAAGCTTATAGGTGCTTATTAAGTATCCTCCCATTACTCCTATAATATCTCCAATTAGTACCAAGATTGGGAGAGTAATAACAGCTGCAAGAACTCTAGGTACTACCAAATATTTGATAGGGTCTGTAGATAGCACAAATAATGCATCTATTTGTTCTGTTACTCTCATAGTTCCTATTTCTGCTGCTATTGATGCGCCAACCCTTCCTGCCACCATAAGACCAGCAAGTACAGGTCCAAGCTCTCTGGTAATAGATAACACTACTACTGTTGCTATAGAGCTTTCTGCAGAAAACCTAGAGAACCCTGTATAACTTTGAAGCGCAAGTACAGCGCCAGAAAAGAAGGCGGTCATAGCAACTACTGGTAATGAAAAATATCCGATCACTATTAACTGCCTAAAAACTAAATTTAAGTAAAATGGTCTTTTGAATATTCCAAGCAATGCTTTATATGTAAAAATAGAAATTACACCAACTTGCCTAATGAAGTTCAAAGTATTGCTTCCTACATGCTGTGCAAATGTCAAAATCATTCTATATGCTCATAAATTTTAATGTAGCTAATTTAGATGGATACAGGACTAAGGCAAGAAGTGAAGCCTACAAACAATAGGTGAGCTACCTATGTAACAACGTCCTGATTTAAAATAAATTGACTACAGAGTACTATATATCTTTTTGTGCCTATATCCAAGCATTGTGAGTATCTCATAGCTATTTGTACTACAAAGCTTTGCTAATTTATCTGGAGTAGAGTTTTCTCCAAGAATCTCTACTCTTTGACCCAAAAAGAGCTTGGAGCACGGGATATTTGATACATCAATTATTGTTAGATCCATTGATATTAGGCCTATTACATGTGCTTCAATTCCATCAATGTGTAGTGATACTTTGTTGGATGATATCCTAGGAAAACCATCTGCGTATCCTATTGGAATAGTAGCGATAGTACGAGCATGATCGTATTTGTTTGTAAAAGTTCCATTATACCCTACGCTACCTAATTGCGGTAAATCACGAATGGCAATAATTGGAGCAGTTAGCTCTATAGGATTTTTCACAGGTGATTCTTTCAAATAAGGTGTTGGGTTAATACCGTATATGGCAGCTCCTGCTCTTGTTAAGTCAAAATGATACTCTTTCCCCAAAAAAATACCACTAGAATTTGCAAGGCTACGCTTTGCCTTACCGAATTTAGATGAATATTTATTAAACAGAGCTAGTTGCTCCTGATTTGAAGGACTAGATGAGTCTTCTGAAGAAGTTAGATGACTCATGATACACCTTATATCTAGATTAGATATGTCGTCATGATTTAATAGACTGATTACCTCGCTAGGAGGAATGCCTAATCTGTACATACCAGTATCTATATGGATAAAACAAGGCAATTTCTTGTTCAAACTAAAAGCATATTTTTGCCACAATTCAATCTGCCACAGATCATTAAGAACTGGCGTTAAATTATGTTCAGTAAAGTATTCTAGTTCACTTTTGAATATACCTTTTAATACATATATATCAGCTTCTGGACCTAATATTTTTCTAAGCGATATTCCTTCATCACAAGATGATACAAAAAAATGATTGCAGCCAGAATGCTTTAATATAGGTGCAATTCTATCAGCCCCTAGACCATATGCATTTGCTTTGATACTAGCACCTACTTCAGCATTGGCACACTTTCTTAGCAGAGTTTTGTAGTTTTCTTCGATGATTTTTAGATCTACACGCAAACTACATGTAGAATCGCTATGGATAATAGAATCAGACATTTTTATAATGATTCATAAGTTTTTCTTCAATTTCTGGGATAACGAACGCTGAAATATCACCGTTCATACTGGCTATCTCTTTTACCAATTTTGAAGATATGAATTGATTTTTCTCAGATGCTGGTAAGAATATAGTCTCTATTGTTTCATCAAGACGTGAATTCATGCATGCCATCTGAAACTCATATTCAAAATCTGATACAGCGCGAAGACCACGCATAATAAATTTTGCACCGACAGAACTTGCAAAATCTACGAGCAACCCATCAAATTTCATAACTTTCACATTCGATGCAATGTCATATTTATCAAGATAAATTTTTGCCATTTCGCATCTCTGATCAATACTGAACATAGGCTTCTTACTGTCAGACTTAGAAATTGCAAGAATGAGAGTATCAGTGATTCTACTTGCACGTGATATGATATCCGTATGACCATTTGTAATAGGGTCAAAAGTACCTGGATATATTCCTATTATTTTATTTGTCATAGCGTTTTTATTGTTACCCATAGTTGAGGTGCAGTTATTACATAGCATTCTAAGCTTACTTAACACAAGAGCCTCCCTGTCGCTCCGTGTAACATTTTCAAAGCTAGGGGAATCCCATACTCTCTACTGGTCATTCCTTAGGCGATCTTCTCAGCCTCCATTATCATTCCGTAAGCGAGCATTTTTGCAAGCTATGCGGAATCTCTCTTTCAAATGTACACTATATCTCTATGTTTTAGAGATCCCGTATAATTCTCGCATAGTAATGCTCAAATCTATGGGATGACAACTTGCTCCTCGCACATAGTAATGCACAAATTCACAAAATGACTCTGGGATTTTTCTAACTTCCCAAAAGCAAAGCACAAACACCATTAAAGTTAACTATAAAACTCTTCCGTCTATTTGCAAGATAAAGCGTTTATAATGCCCCTTAATGTTTGAACCTCGTTATGAGTTAGGTTATCAACCCTTGAAAAAAGATTGCGAATTTTTCTACTCATATGATCTTTCTTTTTTTCTTCTCTAAAGAAATTTTTATTATCTAATGAATCAAATAGATGAGAATAAAAATATTCTAGCTCTGAATTTGTAGCCAGTTTGCAGTCGTTATTATCATTATTATGAGTACTAGCCGCACCTCGTTCTTGTTTGATGGCAGAATGAAATATTTCATAACAAATCACTGCGACAGAATGTGCAATATTAAGAGACGTAAAATCAGGATTCGTATCAATAGTTAAAATTTTATTTGAAAAAGAAATCTCTTCATTTGTTAAACCAGAATTTTCTCTACCAAACATTATTCCTATGTTAGAAGCATGCGGAAAACTCTGGAGTAATTCTCTTGATAATACAGAATCTTTGTGCATATCTCTTTTAGATGCAGTAGTTGCATATACATATTCTAGATCAGAAATAGCATCACTTATAGATTCATATATTTTTGCATCATCAATCAAATCTATTGCTCCGACTGACATATCTTTGGCTTTTTGGTTAGGCCATCCATCTCTTGGCTTAACTATGCGCAAGTCAGAAATACCAAAATTTTTCATAGCTCTTGCACTAGCACCAATATTTTCTCCCATTTGTGGATGCGCTAGGATTATAGAAATGTTTTGGCTATATGACATGTGCTATGAATATAAAAAAACACAAGGATAAGCTGATCTTGAAGATACAGCAAGTTTAATCTATAATGCTTCATACAGTGTATGATTAGATATAAAAGTAACCACTAAATTCTTAGCAAATTGATAAATATGAAAAAGCGCTCTCCTAATTTTATTGTATTTGATATTGGGAGCAGCAAGATAATAGCGATCGCAGCCAATATTAATAAACAAGGAAAAACCAATATTGGCTCTCAGATATTACAATATTCAGAAGGGTTTGACTCTGGTCATATTATTAATATGGAACGTGCAGAAAATAGCATCGTACGTGCTATTTATGCGCTTGAACAAAAATGCGATAAAAGCATAAATGAAGTAACAATCTCACTATCTGGAGTAGGAGTAAAATCTTATTATATGAGTAATAAGATTAAACTTAATAACCAAGTTATCTCTAAGCAAGATGTTAAAAAACTAATTAAAAAAACTCTATCAGAGTTTAAAGTTAAAGATCAAGAAATAGTACATTATTTTCCAATAGAATTTATAGTAAATGGCAACAGATCTGTAGAGGATCCGGTAGGATTATATGCTAACGAGCTTTCTTGTCAGCTCCATATAATATCTGCTGACTCTATGATGTTGATGAATCTCACAAAATGTTTAGCGAAATGCCATGTTGAAGTAAATGATATTATCGTATCGGCATACGCATCTGCTATTTCTTGCCTAAACGAGGATGAAAAGGAACTGGGCTGTGTAGTAATTGATATAGGAAGCAACACAACAAGTTTTGGTATATTTGTAAATAACAAAATGATATATGTTGATCACGTTCCTGTCGGCAGTATGCATATCACGAAAGACATAGCAAAAGCATTTTCAATTGGCTTAGGTCTTGCAGATAAGCTGAAAATTTTATACGGTCATGCGAATCCTAGCCTACTTATCAAGGATGCAATAATAAAATTAGATAATCTAGACTCTGAGAGTAATCGACCAGATATTTCTATTACAGAAATGCAAGTAGCGAAAATTATAAATTCACGGATCAAGGGAGTATTGATTGATATTAAAAAGAAATGTCATAACATATCCATGAATCATCTGGTAACATCTGTGGTAATTACTGGTGGAGGTGGTAGCTTGCCTGGGATAAAGAGCATAGCTAGTGAGATTTTTCAAAAGCAAGTGCGAATAGCAAAGCCAAAAAATATTTCAGAGATATCAGAAAATTATAATCCTTATATCTATTCAACTGCACTTGGTATGATAGAATCAAAAAGCTTGCATTATAGACAGAACTGTTTTAAATCTGACCGCTGTGAAAGTAACGGTTGGTTGAAAAACATGTTCTTATGGTTCAAAGAAAATGTCTAGAGTTAAAACTGACAATCCTTGTTTTTATAAGTAGTTCAGTCGCATATGCAGATGCCTGGCTTGTAGATACCGGAGGTTATAAATACTCTTTCGGCCTTAGTTCAGCTAATAACCAAACTGTAGGAGGATACGCAATTGAGTCATGCGACCCATTATATGAAAATCCAATAGCTCACTCTTCCATTGAATATGGAATTAGCAATAAAGATAATATTGGTTTTGCAGTTAATTATGATATTCCCGAGTCTGGTAATATCTTTCAAAGTGCTATAAAAGATATTGCTGCTTCTTATAAACGCAAAATATACGATGATCATAATTCTGTAGTTTCTACTAAAACCAGTATTTGCTATGAAATCAATAAATATACTCATAAATTAAATTATGTTGATATATCAATCTTAATA